>JALVAD010000214.1 GCA_027011385.1 Saprospiraceae bacterium
TTTTACACTTTTTCTGATGTCAGGAAAAGATAGAGCTAATCTATTATCACAATAAATAGGAGATTTGATTCCCGAAGCCCATGTAAAAAGATTTTGTACATTGATTTTTATTGCTTTTATTTGCAGGAGATTTCGCGCTAGCTCTCTAGAGTGTTTCATCATTATAAAAATTAAGCGACAAATGTACAAAATTTATATAAACGAAAAACCATTAATATTGATTTCTACTAAAGAAATAAATAATTTTAACAAAAAACCTAATGTTTTGATAAGCAGATACGCCGGAAAGCCTAAATTTTTATTGAATTATATCGATATGATGGAAAAAGGGATGAAATTTGATGAAGTAGTTTTATACTCTGATGACGCCAAACAAATGTATAGTGATCTGAAAGCAATCGCTACTCCAGTAAAGGCCGCAGGAGGGATTGTTTTTAATGATAATAATGAGATTCTTGTAATCTTCAGAAAAGGATTTTGGGATCTTGCAAAAGGTCATTTGCATAAAAATGAAGCTAAAAAAGCTGCTGCTGCTAGAGAAGTTATGGAGGAAACCGGCTTAAAAAATGTAGAAGTATTAGAAAAAGCCGGTAAAACCAGACATGTTTTCAAAAATAAAACAAGACAAATGAAAATATCACATTGGTATTATATGAAGGCAAATCAAACAGAACTTATCCCTCAAACCGAAGAGGATATTCTAGAAGCTAAATGGGTAAAACCTGATCTTTTTTTAGAAAAATATAGCATGTATGCAAGTATTAAAGACCTGTTGCAAAATTTAGAACTTGCTGATTAATATAAATATTTTAAGGCTTATTTTACATTTTATTTTATTAAATTTAGTTTTAATTTGATTTTTATATAAAAATTCAAATCAATATATTACTTTTGCATTCTTCTTGGGATCTTAGCTCAGTTGGTTTAGAGCGCTGCCTTGACAGGGCAGAGGTCATGGGTTCGAATCCCTTAGATCCCACTTTTTTCTTCTTTATTCATTTTTTATACTATGTCTTATTTCAGCATTAAACAACAATAAAAAATGGAAGTTAAAACCTTTCAATTCAATCCTTTTCAAGAGAATACATACATAGTTTTTGATGAGACAAATGAATGTGTAATTATAGATCCGGGTTGCAACTCCACCGATGAATTTAAAAAACTAGATGAATATATTTTACGGAATAAATTATCTCCAAAGTATTTATTAAACACACATGCTCATATTGATCATATTTTAGGAAATAAATATATCGATGAGGAGTATAGCTTAAAACCTCATTTCCATATTGATGATTTGTTCCTATATCAAAACAGTATTGAAATAGCAAGAATGTATGGGCTAAAATACTCTTTCTTAGATGCGCCTTATTATTTTTTGGAAGAAAATCAAGAAATCATTTTTGGAAATTCTGTATTGAAATGTCTTCATGCTCCGGGACATTCCCCGGGGAGCATTTGCTTTTATAGTGAAAAAGATTCAGTTTTAATTTCAGGAGATGTGCTTTTCAGAGAAAGTATTGGGAGAACTGATTTACCGGGAGGAAATCATCAGCAGCTTTTAGCTAATATATCTGAAAAACTATTGACTTTGCCTGATAATACAGTTGTCTACCCCGGCCATATGGGAAGTACTACTATTGAGTATGAAAAAATGCACAATCCTTTTTTTTAATTCTTATTTCGAGCCTTTGTATAAGTAAAATCAAATAGCTAAACTATCTGCTAATACGACTCCCTTCCCTTGCTAAGGGAAGGGCTGGGGATGGGTTATGATATTGGCAACCTTAAATAGAAACCACCCCAACTCTCCCTTAAAATGGAGGGAGTGGCAAAACTCAAAGTCACAATTCTTTTACCTATGTCTTCTTTTAACTGTAGTCTTTCTAGTTCTTGTTACCTTTCCTCCCTTCTTTCCCTTTCTCACTTTGGTAGTAGTAGTAGTTTTTTTCTTTCCTACCACTTTATGATTCTTGTTTCTTACAGTTGTTGTTTTTGTAGTTTTTTTAGCTCCAAATACTTTACCATTTTTGGTTTTAACACCTACTTTTGTGGTTTTTGTATTAGTTTTCGCCACCTTTCTCCCTTTACCTCTTCTAAAGGTAGTTGATCTTGTCTTTACTACTACTGAAGTACGTCTATGAGGTCTATATATTGCATGAGCTCTATGCACTCTATGTATTCGTACGGGATGATAATGCCTATGATACACCACACGTCTCTGATGATAAACTCTATATGGAAATGGTCGCCATGGTCTCCAATATCTAGGATAAACTCGCCACCTCCAAGGCGATATCCATACATGATAACCAGGACTATAAATATATCTTACAGTTGGCCAAGTCCAAACATTGACATATATGGTGCTAGAAACCGGAGCGGGTTCATGAACTACCACTACTTTAGTTTGAGTCTCTGAAACAGGCTCAACTATCATTTCTTTACCATATAGATTTTCATCTCCTACAATTTGGATCACAACTTTATTATTTGAAGTCTTTTCCATTTCAATAACTGCAACATCTTGAGATTCTTTATCATTTACATCTATTTGTAAAACCAGGGCATGACTATCCCCTTTCTTATTATCAATAACCTTAATATAGTCTATATATCCGTCTCCGTTTAAATCCAAATTATTTACATTTGAATTTTCGTCATTGATTCTTTTTTCAAAATCCTCAGGAGAAGAAGATTGCTTAAACATTTCTAATGCACCTTCCAAACTAAAATTATCACCTAACATTCCAGTACTATCCGTTGGAATATCTGCTAAAAGCTGGAATTGAAAAGCTATTAAAAATAATACAATTGCTCTTGACGTGTTTTTCATAATTGTGTTGTTTTTGTTTTATAAAATTTTGTTCTCAACATAAAATAGACTAAAGTAAACAAAAAAAGTTTAATTTGATAAAACAATAATTTATTTGGTATTATTTGAAATTTCAAACTTCTTTCGTAACTTGCATACAAAATATAGAGTTTTTTTATTCCTGAAAAATTAAAAATATATTATTATGAAGATCAAAT
>JALVAD010000215.1 GCA_027011385.1 Saprospiraceae bacterium
GCCCAAAAGCTAAACTGTTTTACCATATAATTATATCTTTGTACAAAAAATAACCTCTCTATGCAATTCTAGGCTTATGTCCCGTAAGCAGATATGTGTAGGGATAAAAAATTGAAACATATGAAACGGTATATCTTATTTGTCATTTTTATCGTAATATCTTCTTTTGGACAATCACAGAATCTAAAAGATAAATCAAAAATCACACTCGAAAGAATATATACTACAAGAGATTTCTCAAGAGAGTGGTTTGGTCCTTATAAGTGGTACAAAAACGGTGATTCTTACACAAAACTAGAGCAGTCAAAGTCTGTTAAAAGGGGTTTGGATATTGTAAAATACTCTTCTGATAATGGAGAAAAAAAGTTATTAATCGATGCCAAATATCTGATTCCACAAGGGGATTCTATTCCCTTGAATATACAGGACTATATTTGGTCAAACGATTTGTCAAAAGTGATGATTTTTACCAATAGCAAAAAGGTATGGAGGTCAAATACAAGGGGTGATTATTGGATATTTGATACCAAAAGCAATGCGTTGAGGCAATTGGGTAAAGGCTTGCCGGAAAGTTCACTGATGTTTGCCAAGTTTTCACATGATGATAAAAAAATCGCTTATGTAAGCAAAAACAATTTATATACTGAGGATGTAAATAGCGGAAAAATCATACAGTTGACTTTTGATGGCAATGAAAAAATAATCAATGGAACATTTGATTGGGCTTATGAAGAAGAGTTGAAGTGCAGGGATGGATTTAGATGGAGTAGCGATGATAAAAATATAGCATTTTGGCAAATTGATGCATCGGATATCAGAAATTTTTTGATGATAAATAATACAGATTCGGTATATAGTCATACGATACCTGTTCAATACCCAAAAGTAGGATTTGACCCTTCAGCTGCGAAAATAGGAGTGGTAAATATTTCCTCAAAAAAAATAAAGTGGATACCTATTCCCGGGGACTCTAAACAGCATTATTTGCCGAGATTGCAGTGGCTAAAGGGAGAAGATAAAATAGTAATCCAGCAGCTAAACAGAAAGCAAAACACAAACAAACTGTGGATGTATAGTTTGAATTCCGGGGAAATAGACAATTTTTTTACCGATAGTGATGAAGCATGGATTGATATAGATTGGTCTGATGTATCACAAACCAAATGGGGACCAACCGATATAGTGTTTTACAACAATAATAAAGATTTTCTGTGGGTAAGTGAAAAAGACGGTTGGAGACATATTTATACGGTAAATGTACAATCTAAAAGGCAAAAACTTATAACCAAAGGCGAATTTGATATAGCATCCCTATATGGATTTGATAAGAGAAACAATCTGATATATTTCAATGCTTCTCCCGATAACTCCACAGAAAGATATTTGTACAAAATAAAGCTGAACGGTAAAAAAATGAAGCGATTGACTCCAAAAAAATACAAGGGTGTTAATCTCTATGATATAGCACCTAATTATAAATATGCAATTCAGAGTTTCAGTTCTGTGACTAATGTTCCGGTAAAAAATCTAATCTCACTAAAGAATCACAATGTCAATGCCAGATTAATCGAAAATAAAAAGCTTACAGAAATTGTAGGTAATTTGGACTTAGGAAAAATCAAATTTTTCAAAGTAAAAACCAAAGACGATATCGAGCTTGACGGGTATATGATAAAACCTCCCGGTTTTGATCCAAATAAAAAATATCCCGTACTGTTTTACGTATATGGCGAACCTTGGGGGCAAACGGCATTGAACAGATGGCCAAGTATATGGAATCATATGATGGCTCAAAAAGGAATATTGGTAATCACAATGGACAATAGGGGTACGCCTTGCTTAAAAGGACGAGAGTGGAGAAAATCAATTTATCGAAAAATAGGAGTTGTCAATTCCGCTGATCAAGCTATGGCAGCAAAAGAAATATTGAAATGGAATTTTGTAGATACTAGCAGAATAGCTGTATGGGGATGGAGCGGTGGAGGTTCTATGACATTGAATTTACTGTTCAGATACCCTGAAATATACAAAATCGGGATGTCTGTTGCCCCTGTAACTGATTTATTGTATTACGACAATATTTATGAAGAGAGATATATGGGATTACCTCAAGAAAATCCGGAAGATTACCAAGAGGGTTCTCCTATAGCTTATGCCAAAAACCTAAGGGGTAAACTCCTATTGGTACACGGCACAGGTGACGATAATGTCCATTATCAAAATTCAGAAGCATTGATTAATGAATTGATAAAATACAATAAGCAATTTAGCATGATGTCTTATCCAAATCGCACACACGGTATCTATGAAGGCAAAAATACCAGATATCATTTATACGGATTATTGACCAATTATCTTTTGACAAACTTTGGGATTAAATGAGGAAACTATTGATTTTTATCTGTTTGGTTCTTTCAATAAGTTCGTATTCTCAAGGAACAAAGTTTTTTGAAGGGAATTGGGCAGATGCATTGACAAAAGCAAAAGAGGAAAACAAATTGATCTTTGTAGATGTATCAACCACATGGTGTCATCCTTGCAAAAAGATGAAAAAAGAGATATTAACACAAAAGAAAGTAGGTGATTTTCTGAACTCAAATTTTGTTAATCTTTCAATCAATGCTTATGAAATAGACGGACTGGAATTTGCATTGTTTTACAAAGTAAATTCATATCCCACATTTTTATTTATCGACAAAAAAGGAAATATAGTCTATAAAGCTTTTGGCTTCAAAATGGCTGATCAATTGATAAAGCTAAGCGAAAAAGCATTGAAATACTATAATAATTCAAATGAATTACAAAAAGAATACGATGCAGGAAAAAGGAATTATTCATTTATTATAAAATACATAAACGCCTTAAACAAACAAGATAAACCTTCCGAATTTTTAGCAACAGAATTTCTTTCAAAAAATAAAGTAAGGGAGGAACTCAGGCTGAAATTTATATACCGTACGATAAATACAACTCAAGGGGAATTTTTCAATGAAATCATTGATAATTTAAGTAAAGTCAAAAG
>JALVAD010000216.1 GCA_027011385.1 Saprospiraceae bacterium
ATTATACCCCCAATATAATTATACTAAACTCTGATTTATCCATTAAATCTTTTATCCAATTAATCACTTTTGATGGAGATAAAAATATTATAGAATTAATAAACGATACAGTTGAAGAGCAGAAAGAAAAAATTCAAAGAATCCAACATTTAAATAATATTTACAAAACATCTCTTATCTCAAATTCTGAACTTCATAAGTTAATAGTTTTAGAAAATGAGTTTAGCCTAAAAACAAAAAAGAAAATTGAAAAATACTGTCATAATAATGGACCTTTGACCTATAAATTGGTAGATATAAGTCAAGCTCAAAATTTTACTTCCTTTGATTTTTTCACAGAATATATTATGAATGCCCCACATCCTGAAGCTGACCAACTTCGTCTCGGATACTTGAATCAATTAATCGAAGTTGCAAAATATAATGGTAACAAAGTAGAGTTTGAAAATTGCATGGCAATGAAATTGAAAATAGGAGAAATATCAGGACTTGGAAATATGAAGATTGTAGGGGGATTTCCAAAAGATGCGCTAAAATATAATTTAGAATTTGACAACCTTATTGAGTATTTTGAATTTTATGTTAAAATAATTGACACGATTAATATTAAAAAATATGGTGAATTAACCGCAAAGAAATTGATTTCAGGATTTGATTCAAGAAAAAAGAAACTTATACAAGAACAAGATTCTTTATTTAATTGGATGTTTCGGAGTAGATCTATTGAAATTGGCGATTCAATTGTACAACTAGATTTAAATGAAACAACAAAAAAAATAGAAAATGACTATATTAAAGAAACAGTTAGCCTTTTGAATTCCATTTGCTGGCAATACGCAATCAACATCAATGATCGAGAAGCAATTAAAAAAGCAATTAATTGGGCAGAATTTGGTTTAAAAATAAATAATTCATCTTATTTGCTTGATACTTACGCTCATTTATTATACAAGACCGGAAAAAAGAATAAAGCAATCGAAATCCAGGAGCAAGCCTTATTAAAAGGAGAATTAGAAAACATTGGAAAGAATTCATTAGAAAACATCAAATCTTTCCTTGAAGGAATGAAATCCAAATAATTGATTATCGCAAAGAATAAAAGAGAAGTCAAAAGCACCTAGGACAATTTTAATTTATCTCTTTTTCATTGGAAAATATGAAATAAAAATGTAAATTTGTATTGTTTGTAAGTAAGTTGCCAACAATTGGAAAAAAATGATTGATATAAAAATTGGCATAAAAAGTTAATCGATTTAGGATACTTCGAGCCTTATAATTATTGGTTATTAATGAAAGGAAATGAAGATGAATATGATAAATGGACAGCTAATAATAAAGAAATATTTGACAAATTTATAAAGTGGTTTACTGTTAATCCTTTGTCAATTGATGGACAAAATAATTTTAAAAGAATACAGTATAATTAAAAAAACTAGTAACGAAATAGTAAATATGGACATTGTTACCCGCATAAAATTTAGCAAATTTTACAAAAATTAACTATGAAAAATATAATTGTGCTCTTGACCATTTTATTGACCACATTACAATCATTTGCTCAAAGGGAAGAATTTGTATGGGACACAATTACATTTGAAGAATCATACGAATATTTAGAAATTGATACTTCAGTCCAAAATATTTGGCAGGTCGGAGAACCTAATAAAAATTTCTTTGATAGTGCCTTTTCACCAACCAAGGTTATTGTAACTGACACACAGAATTTCTATCCCATTAATAGCAATTCATATTTTGACTTAAAAATTGGAGAATTTAATTACAACTATTATTCTCATTTCGATATTTTTATTGAAATAAAACATAAGTTTGATACCGACACTTTAAAAGATGGAGGATTTATTACAGTTTCATATGACGAAGGGCAGACTTGGACTAACATTATTAATGACACGTCAGATTTTTTTATCATTACTCCAAATAATGACGGATATGAAAGTGGAATGAACTTATACACAGAAAATGACACATTGTTTAATGGCGAATTTGGATTTTCCGGTCATTCAGATGAATGGGTAACTACATGGTTTACTTGGCATGAGTTATTTGTAAGAAACAGATTGGGTTTTGATGGAGATACTATGATTATTAGATTTAATTTCATATCAGACAGTATTGAAACTAATAGAGAAGGATGGATGATTGATAATATTAAATTGTATTCCGTTGAGCTGGAAGGAGGAGTTGATGACATAAAACCATTGGAGTTTAAAATTTCTCCTAATCATATGAATGAAACGGCGGTTATTGAATTGAGTGATTACAGTGAAATCGAACTTAGTATTATGGATATTCAAGGACGGATTGTAAGTCAAAATAAATATACTAGCAATCAACCCATTATCATTAATAGAGACAAATTAAATTCCGGAATATATTTTGTAAAAATAAGAACAGATAAAAATTTAGTAGGAATTAGAAAATTGATAGTCGAATAAATATATTATATAACACGCAAAATAAATTTCTAAAATTTACCTTATCCAAATGACCACAGAGGTTAATTCAATAAAAAAATGCTATCTTTGCGCCCAAGAAATTACAAAAAATATACTTTGATGAGTGCATTGACAAAACTAAAAGCTGATATAGCTAAAGCGATAAAAAAATTGACAGGACAAGAAGTCGAACCAAAAACACTAACTCTTTCTTCTACTAGAAAAGAATTTGAAGGAGATTATACACTTCTGGTTTTCCCTCTTGCAAGATATTTTGGTAAAAGCCCCGAAGAAGTAGGAAAACTAATCGGCGAAGAATTAAAAGCTAGCTCAACTGTTGTCGATGACTACAATACTATCAAAGGGTTTTTGAACCTATCCTTCGCTCCTGAATATTGGACAGATACTTTGACTGCAATCAATACTACTGAAAATTTTGGCAAAGGTGCTCCAAAAGATAAACGGGTAATGGTAGAATTTTCTTCCCCCAATACCAACAAACCTCTTCATCTGGGGCATATCAGAAATATACTTTTGGGCTGGTCTGTGTCAAAAATAATGGATGCAGCAGGATATGAAGTAATCACTACTCAAGTCGTCAATGATAGAGGTATCGCAATATGCAAATCTATGCTTGCCTGGGAAAAATGGGGAGATGGTATCACTCCCGAAAATAGTGGTAAAAAAGGAGATTTTCTTGTCGGTGACTTCTACGTGAAATTCAATACAGAATTCTCCAAAGAATATTCTGATTGGCAAACTTCTAAGGAAGCTGAAGCTGTTTTCAAAAATCAAAATGAAATACAGGATAAAGCTAAATTTTTCGACGAATACAAAAATAATTATTTCAATGAATATAGCAAATTAGGCTCAGAAGCAAGACAAATGCTCTTGAAATGGGAAAACAAAGAGTCTGAAACAATGGAACTTTGGAAAAACATGAATAGTTGGGTTCTTAATGGCTTTGATCAAACTTATGACAAATTGGGTGTTCATTTTACCAAATCTTATTTTGAATCCGATACTTATATCTTGGGTCGATCTATTGTCGAAGAAGGACTTAAAAAAGGTGTATTTTACAAGGAGAAAGACGGTAGTATTTGGGTAGATCTAACAGATGCTAATATGGATAAAAAGATCGTTTTAAGGAGTGACGGGACATCACTTTATATCACTCAAGATATCGGCACTGCCGAATTAAGATACAAAGATTTCAATACTGAGAAAATGATTTATGTGGTGGGAGATGAACAAGAATACCATTTCAAAGTATTATTTGAAATATTGAAAAGACTCGAAAGACCTTATGCAAGTGATATGTATCATTTATCATACGGAATGGTAGAATTGCCAACGGGAAAAATGAAATCCAGAGAAGGAAAAGTTGTAGATGCAGATGATCTTATTAACCAAATGACCCTTGAGGCTAGAGCCAATGCCGAAGAGAAAGGAATAATAGATGGTTCTAGCGATAAAGAAAGAAATGAAATATATCGCAAAATAGGAATGGCTGCTTTAAAATTCTTCATATTAAAAGTAAATCCTAAAAGGCGCATGATTTTCAACCCCGAAGAAAGCGTTGATCTACAAGGTCAAACCGGTCCATATATACAAAATGCATATGTAAGAATTAAGTCGATTATGCGAAAAGCTGAAGGAACATATGACTTCAATGACATTAGCGGATACAAAGATTTCAATTCTCACGAAAAGAATTTGATTACTACCTTATCAAGTTATCCCAATACAATTCAGCAGGCAGCCGAAGAATACGAACCCTCAGCTATTGCAAATTATGTTTATGACTTAGCAAAGAAATATCACAAATACTATTCTGAAATACGTATATTGGGTACGGAAGACAAATCAGCAAGAAACTTCAGATTGGCTCTATCCTACTCTGTCGCTCAAATTCTCAAAAGCGGAATGGATTTACTCGGTATAGAAATGCCGGAAAGGATGTAAATAATTTAGCATTACAGCTTATTCTGATTTCAGAAATCGCTTTCCAGTAATGACTTTGCCATCGATAAAAATGACAATATTGTAATATCCGGGTTTCAAATCTTCAATATTTAATTTGAAGTTATTTAGATTTTTCACTAAATCATAGCTAACGGACTTCACTATTTCCCCTTTCATGGTAGATACAAAAAGCTTAATTTCTTTACCGGGCTCATCCAATTCCAAAAACAGACTTATTTCCTTTTTTGCAGGATTAGGGAAAGCCGTTAATCTCAATTCATCATTATGCACTAAGCCTATATCAAAATCCCTATTTTGACTACCTGAGGTTATATTGAAAATAATACTTTCACCATTCCGATCCACATCCGAATCACCAGCTTTATCTCCTACCCCAGGTTTTGTAAACGCATATCCGGCAGGTAAGTCAACTTTCATATAATAATTACCGGGCTGAACTCTTTTAAAACTGTAATTCCCATTTTTATCCGAAACCGTTGAGTATTTATTGTCATTGTTGCCGGACAGTTCGAGCAAAGACAAATGTACATTTTCAATTCCTCTTTCCTCATCATCTTGCACTCCATTTTCATTTTCATCAATCCAAATATAATCTCCCAACTCAGCAAATCTATTCAGTCCGACATCTATATCCGTCCTATTCTCTTGAAATTTTAATTTTATATTTCCGGTACTAAGTGTTACCAATGATTCAATATCACTGTCTAATTCATCATCCTCCCCTACTCCACTTCTCACTAAAATAAAGCTGTCGGGTTTTTCCATTTTTACATAATAATCTCTATTGGCAAGGTTCTTAAACAAATAATACCCATCTTTATTACTTTCGCTATCATATCGACTAATCTGAGTATCCTGCAATTTATTGTCAGAAGTCCTATAAAGACTAATCTTTATACCATTAATACCAGGTTCTCCATCATCTTGAATATTATTTCCATTCATATCTTCCCAAACTTGATCTCCGATAGAGCCATGCGTGACAAAAATAATTCCCGCATCGATATAATTCAACCTGTCAAGTTTACCTATATGGAATGTATCTGATTCACCACTTGGCAACATTACATCGCTATCATTGTATTTATCAGTTTTATTATATGCTGTAAATTTTTGTCCTATTTTAGTGAAAAATTTCACATAATAATCCCCTTCCTGAACAGCTCTAAAATCATAATACCCCTTTTTCTCCGAACCTGGAAAATTACCTGTTTTTACCATTCTTACCAAACTCTTGTTTTTCGCTGAATACAAACCAACTTTAATATCATTAAGCCCCGTCTCATCTTTATCCTGAATACCATTTTCATTTTCATCAAGCCAAACGAAATCTCCAATAAAATTCTCGGTTTTAAAAGTAAATCCTCCGTTTATATACAAATTTCCGGATCCCGGTTTTAAGTAAAAATAATCAGTTGTCCCATCTCCGTTTGCATTAGTCACATACGAACTCTTCTTCTTATCTATTTTATTCAAAGGAATGGTATTGATATATTGATCTTGATACTCAAATCTCAAATAATAATCGCCTTTCTCAATGTTTTTAAAAATATAAAATCCACTTCCTACATTACTAGTATAAGTTGTGGTACTAGCGACCAATCCATTTTCATTATATAAAGATACTTCGGCTTCATTTACTCCTCCCTCCTCTTTTTGGATGATACCATCCCCATTCTTATCATACCAAAATCTACCTCCTATTGTACTTTTTTTCAATTTAAATCCTGCATCGATATCATCCAGAACTTGCCCTGATTTAACTCTGAAAAAATCAGTAGAATTTATATCTACCACCCCAGTCACATCTGAATTTTTCATAGTATTTTCATTGATAATACTCGTAGCTTCCAAACTATCTCCAACTATAAATTGCAAGAAATAAACTCCCCTATCCACTTCAAAATTATAATATCCGGCTCGATTTTCATTTTCTCTACTCACTGTGATACCCACTTGCTCTCCTAAATCATTAAATAACAAGACTACGATTTCATTAATACCGTCTTCATCCAAATCCTGTAACCCGTTCTCATTGGAATCAAACCAAACATAATCTCCGATTGAAGCTTTTTTCACTCTTAATCCAAAATCAAAATTTTCGTTATTCTTGCCCGGTGAAATAGTAAAATTATCCGTCGTGTTTTTCCCATTTTCATCAGTTATGGGATAATCAAAAGCATTGTGTATGGCTTCCAATGTATCAGGTATCTCTAACCGAATATAGTAATTGCCGCTGATTATTTTATCAAACTTATAATATCCATTTGCATCAGTAATTGCACTTATCTCCTCCTTATTTTCATTAATCAAGTACAATTTTATTTCTTTTAATCCTAAATCTCCATTATCATAAGCACCATCATCATTTTTATCTAACCAAACCCGGTCTCCAATAGACGAATAATTATAAATAACTCCAATATCCAAATCATACCTATCCTTACCTTTAGCTATTTCAAAAGACTCCGTAAATCCTTCTTCATTAGTTATTTTCGAACCCAAATCCGGTGATTTATTAAACAAAGTAAAATTATATTTTTTGTCAATTTTTACTTTTAATTTGTATATCCCCTCCTCCAAATCAGAAAAATAATACTTGCCATTTGCATTGGAAACAGTACTATCAATAATCTCAGAATCATTATTTAGCAAAAAGACTATTACGTCAGAAACACCTTTTTCACTATCATCCTGAATTCCATTTTCATTGATATCAAGCCAAATAAAATCCCCTATTTTCGATGTCTTATTAACAAAACCCGCATCCACATCCGAAATATCATCTCCCCAATCCAATGAAACCAACCCAGTAGTCCCAAATCCGAAATCTCCCGAAACGTCCATATCAACCCCTGTACCAATGGAGTAATCAAAATCATTTTTCAATATAAACTTAAGGTAATATTCCCCTTTCTCCAGTCGGTCAAAACCATATTGCCCGAGACTACTATCAGAATTTGTGAATGTCGAAGCTATAAAATGACCATTTTTATCATACACTTCAACTCGTACTTCTCCAATTCCATTTTCCTCCTGATCCTTGATTCCATTTTCATCAATATCTTCCCAAACAAACCCTGATATTTTAGCATAATTCAAATCTATGCCCAAATCAATACTATCAATACTTGTTCCTCCTTTAATCTCAAACCAAGTAGTCCTATATACGCCATTTTCACCATAAAAATCGGAATCAACAGCTCTATCATTTCCGATATTAGGCTTTACAATACGGTATTTATTGTCCAATTCAGCAATTTTAAAATAATAATGCCCTGCGGGGATACTATCAAAATCACATATCCCGCTCACACCATACTTTTTAATACTAAGACCTGATTTTATAAAAATATCATTTTTGTCGAACAAGTCAAACCTGATACTATCAAGCCCTTTATCATATGTATCCTTAACTGCATTCCCTATTTTATCAATCCAAGTTTCTATCGAAATAGAACTATAATTCAAAATTAATCCGGCATCTATATCTTCTCTTTTATCTCCGGAATCAAGGTTGAATAATGCTGTTTTATTGTCCTCAAAAATATCACTATCAGATTCATTATCCCCAATACTGTACTTTGTAAATTTATACTTACCGGGTAACTCCAACTCGATGTAAAAATTACCTCTACTCAATCCGTCGAATTGGTAATAGCCTCGGTGTCCATTGCCGGTATGACTAATTGTCTTTTCTATAAATCCCGATTCCGAATAAAGTCTGACTTCAATACCATCAATACCATTTTCTTCGTTATCTTGTATTCCATTTTCATTAGAATCAAACCATATATAATCACCAACAGAACACTTTTTATATTTCAAGCCACAATCTATATGATCGATATGAGTCCCACTCGTCACACTGATATTTCCGGTATTTAAGATTCCATTCTCATTATAAAAATCATTATCATTTGTATCAACCGTAATATCAAAACTATCTCTGTTCATTAATTTCAATTTATAGCTTCCGATAAAAAGATGATCAAATGTAAATTTCCCCTTCGAATCACAAATTGCAGTATCCAAAACATTATCTAAACTATCCAATAAAGCAATATGTTTGCCTTCCAATCGCCTTTCACCTTGTTCTTTGATTCCATCTTCATCAGAATCCAACCAAATTTCCCCTGATATTCTTCCTTTTCTATAAATCTCAATATTTCGACTTGTATCCCCACAATTTATTTCAAACTTAGTACAAAATCCGGTTTCACTATCCGCAAAATATATATCCTCGCCCGAATCAATACAAAGTACATTATTGCCACGAGATAAGTTCCGAAATTCATACTTGCCATTATTGTAATTAGGATTTTTATTTCCGTTTAATTGAAAAATACTATACTGCATAGAATCATTTATTTCCCACATGTCCAAAACTCTATTGCTATTCAAATCTTCCCAAAGATATAGACTATAATCAAATTTATGTTCAAATAAAAAATCAATAGAGTCCAAAATCATCGCAGGTGCTACAAAAAATTCATCACTAGTAAATTGACCGGCTTTAGAGTTCAATTCAAGCTTAGATAGAGTATTATAAATTCTATCCAATACAAGTCCTCCAATATTTTGAATTTTTATATTATAATAACCACTTTCAAGATTATCAAAAATAAATTTTCCAGAACTATCAGTTTTTACCGTTTTTCTCAATATCAATCCTTGATAAAGCCCTATATCTATTGAGTCTATACAAATATCAAAATTATCAATACTGTCATTACAATTAGAATCAGCTAAAACAGACCCGGATATTGTAGAAGTGCGACAATCAACATAATAAAAATCAAAACTTCCAACTAGAGTATCGGTATCATTTGTGCATACAACTTCGATATTCTTCTCACCAAAATCATTATCATTAAAAAGAATATTGACTATATCAAGATTATTTTCTGAGGTCATCATAGCCCCCTTTGGAGTACTCCATTTATAATTGTAATTAGCACTAAATGGATCCACATAAAACGTAAGAATATCACTACTGCAAGCTCGAAAAATTGGGTAATAATCAATTAAAACTGATATTTGATTAATAATAATCACTGATTTTTTATCACCATTTTTAAATCTAAGTGTGATGCTAAGATTTTTGCTATTTAAACGCTCTACATCTTTTTCATTAATTCCCAACCAGATTTTATCAAAATTAGAGCTCGTAAGGTTTATACTTTTAGAATACATTACATAATTAGAATCCAACAGTGTCAATTCCATACTTCTCAAACTGTTTTGTTCAATTTCGTTATTATCTATAAGTATCTTAATTGATCTGATTTTTCTGACCGGATTTAGATTTAAATGTATATTTTTAAATAAAATAGGATTTGATAACTCTCCTGAATCTATTTCAACTGATGCTTTATCCTTATCAATAATCCAAATTGCATTTCCTTGTAGGATTTGAAATTTCTCATTAAAAGCTTTTTCCACTCTTAAAATAGTTCCATTTGATGCAACATTAACAGGTATGCTACCAGTCTGGCAATATATCTTTGCGGAAAACAGAGACACAAAAATCAATATGGAAATGAGTCTAGTTAAATACACGAAGTTTTCTTAGAATGTCGTTTAAGTAATTCTTGGACTGTCCATTTATTTTAAATAATCTAAAGAACAAATCTAAATTTCGATGCTAAGATAACTATATCTATGGTAAGAATAAAACAATTAATATCAATTTTTCATATATTTATTTAATAAATACCTAAATATCAATAGCTAAATACTTTAGGATATAAAATAGATTAAAAAAAAGCCCCCCTTCATTGCTGAAGAGAGGCCATCCCAAAAACCGATTTTTCCTATCGGCTAACTAATTCAACGCTTACTTAATAATAACCATTTTCTTAGTTGCTGTATAATCTCCAGATTCAAGTTTGTAGTACAATACTCCACTTACTCTAAGATCTTTCTTAGACAATGTTACTGTATTGTATCC
>JALVAD010000217.1 GCA_027011385.1 Saprospiraceae bacterium
GTTTTAAATATGTATATTTGTTGAAGAATGCATATAATTAATTATATGTATATGAGAACCAATGTACAATGATTTTTGTTAATGTTTTCATAATAATTGTCATAGTGTTTGCAAGAGATAAGCAGTTTTAATTTGATGTGCATTCTTATTGACACTATAAATATTTCAATTTTATTCTAAATAAAAACCTGAGAAGATGCCGGATTTTATTCACTTGCATAACCATACACAATACTCACTTCTTGACGGTGCTTCTGATATTGGAGCACTTCTGCGTAAAGCAAAAAATGATGGTCAGGTAGCAGCAGCTATAACTGACCATGGTAATATGTTCGGCGCATTCAAATTTGTAGCAGAGGCAAATAAAAACGGTGTAAAACCGATTGTAGGTTGTGAATTTTATTTGGTTGAAGACAGACATAAAAGAAAATTTGAGAGATCAAAAGGAGAAAAAGATAAGAGGTATCACCAGCTTTTGATTGCAAAAAATGAAATTGGGTATAAAAATCTGACAAAGTTGGCTTCATTGGGATATATTGAAGGTCAATATGGCAAATATCCCAGAATTGATAAGGAATTACTTGATCAATATCACGAAGGAGTTATCGCAACCAGTTGTTGTATAGCCGGGGAGATACCTCAAGCGATTTTGGAAGGGGATATGGATAAGGCAGAGGAGAAATTGCAATGGTGGATCGAACGATTTGGAGATGATTACTATATTGAAGTACAAAGACATGGTGGTCTTGAAAATATCAATGATTCGTCTATATCGCAAGAAGATATCAATAATAAACTGATGGAATTGGCTAAAAAGTATGAGCTTAAAACAATTGCTACAGCTGATTCTCACTATGTAGATCAAGAGGATTGGGAAGCTCATGATGTATTGTTGAGTATCAATACCGGAGCGAAATTGACGGATACGTCCAGATTTAGATTTCCAAGTCAGGATTATCATTTTATGACAAAAAACGAAATGCGAAACTTGTTTCATGATATTCCTCATGTTTTGGACAATACAATTGAAATTCAAGATAAGGTAGATTCCTTGAATCTAAAACACGATGTGATGCTACCGAAATTTCCTTTGCCTAAAGGATTTGATACACAGGAACAGTACTTGCGTCATATTACATTTGAAGGAGCAAAATGGAGGTATGGTGATTTGTCCGATATAGTTAAAGAAAGAATAGAGTTTGAACTTGGGGTAATCAATAAATCGGGATATCCTGGTTATTTCCTAATAGTTTGGGATTTTATTGCAGCAGCTAGGAAAATGGGCGTCACTGTTGGACCTGGGAGAGGATCTGCGGCAGGTTCTGCCGTTGCGTATTGTTTGGCTATTACGGCAATTGATCCTATCAAGTACGATTTGCTTTTTGAGAGATTTCTTAATCCCGAGAGGATATCAATGCCGGATATCGATATTGATTTTGACGATGAAGGCAGGTCAAAAGTGATTGATTATGTCAAAAAGAAATACGGCAATGACCATGTTGCTCAAATAATCACATATGGTACTATGAAAGCGAGAATGGCGATTAGGGATGTAGGTAGGGTTTTGGATATCCCCTTGAATGTTGTTGATGGAGTAGCTAAAACATTCCCAACGCATTTAAAAGCAACGCTTAATGCAGTATTAGCAGAAAAAGATATCGCTCCTAAGCTGAAAGCCGACTTGAATTCTGATGATATCGAAAGGGCGAATAAGATAAGGAAAATGGCAGAAGGGAAAGATGAAATAGCTCAATTACTCAAAACCGCTAAAAAATTGGAAGGTTCTGTCCGTAATATGGGAGTTCACGCCTGTGGAGTCGTGATTACTCCTGAACCGGTTTCAAATGTAGTACCTGTCGCTAATGCTAAGGGGACTGATACAATGATAACTCAATTTGACAATAGTGTAGCTGAATTGGCCGGCTTACTAAAAATGGATTTTCTTGGGTTAAAAACCCTATCTATTATCAAAGATGCTGTTGAATTGATAAAACAAACAAAAAATATCGATGTTGATATAGATACTGTTGATTTGGAAGATGCCAAGACATATGAGTTGTTTCAAAAGGGAGAGACAATCGGGGTATTTCAATACGAATCCCCCGGAATGCAAAAGCATTTAATTGATCTGGAACCAAATAAATTTGAGGATTTGATTGCGATGAATGCCCTGTACAGACCCGGGCCTATGCAGTATATTCCTGATTTTATCGCAAGAAAACACGGAAGGCAAGAAATAACTTATGATGTTGATGCAGCAGAGGAATATCTTGCGGAGACGTATGGTATTACTGTTTATCAAGAACAAGTGATGCTTCTATCTCAAAAACTTGCTAATTTTACGAAAGGCCAAGCAGATGGGCTTCGTAAGGCGATGGGAAAAAAGAAAAAGGATATTATCGATGAGATGAAACCACTTTTTGTGGAAGGTTGTGAAAAGAATGGGCATGATGTAAAAGTAGTTGAAAAAATTTGGAATGATTGGGAGGCCTTTGCTTCATATGCTTTTAACAAATCACATTCTACCTGTTATGCATATATCGCATTTCAAACTGCATTTCTTAAGGCAAATTATCCTGCGGAATTTATGGCAGCTGTTTTGAATCACAATAAGAAGGATATTTCAAAAATGAATTTCTTTCTTAGGGAATGTAAGAGGATGGATATTGATGTGCTTGGACCTGATGTCAATGAAAGCAATATGAAATTTAATGTCAATAAAAAAGGACAAATCAGATTTGGACTTTCAGCCCTTAAAGGGGTAGGAGAGGGCCCCGTAACGGAGATCATAAAAGAGCGTGAGGCAAATGGTGATTTTAAAGATATATATAACCTGACAAAAAGATTGGCCAATGCTGCTGTCAATAAAAAAAGTTATGAGAGTATGGCTATTGCAGGTGCTTTTGATTTGATGGGAACAGATAATCGAGCTGCTTATTTTGCACCTTCAGGAAAGTATGAGACATTTTTGGAGGATGTAATAAAATATGGGCAGACAATAGCTAGACATATAAATAGTGCTCAACAAACATTATTCGGTGATATTTCTAATGTGATGATAGAGGAGCCTCCTTTTCCTGATGTAGAACCATGGTCATTTTTGGAATTGTTGGAGAAAGAGAAGGAAGTAACAGGAATATATTTGATTGGTCATCCATTAGATGAATTCCAATTTGAAATAGAAAATTTCACTACTTCAGATCTTGATTCTATTAAGCTGACTAGGGATACGAAAGTAAAGGTGGCAGGATTAGTTACTGAAGAGAGACATGGTGAAAACAGGCGAGGATTGCCATATGGCAGGTTTACTATTCAAGACTATGATGGCACTTTGGAATTTATTTTGAATAATGAAGAGTATCATAAATTTGCTAGTTTGTTAAAGAAAGGACAAGTGGTCTATATCGAAGGAATGAATAGAAGAGGGTATAACTCAGATAGTTATTTTTTCAAGATTTTTGATGTGAAATTACTGGATACTGTTGGTAAATTATTGACAAAATCAATAACTCTGTTTTTACCTTCATTCAAAATCACAAAAGAATTTTCTGCTGATTTATTGAAATTTATTAAAGATAGAAAAGGTAATCACAGGATGAGAATCGTATTGACTGATGATTCGGGAGTGAACAAAATTAAAACAGTATCAAAAACTCTAAGAGTGAATATTGATAATGATTTTGTTCAAGAGATTAAAAAACGAGGAATTTACTATAAGATAAATTAAAACTACTATTCTACAGTTGCAACCCGGATTAGGTTGGTTCTTTGCTTTTGGAATACAGGCATAGAACCGGTGTGTACCACAATATCCCCCTCTTCTACCAATCCCTTATCTTTTAGGATACGTGTGAGATTGATGTGTGTTTCTTCTGTATTCGTATTTTTATTATAATAAAAACCTGTAACACCTCTAACCAGATTAAGTGTGCATAATATTGACTTAACTTTTGAGAAAATATATATTCTGGGATTTGGACGATAACTTGATACTTTGAATGCGGTAAAACCTGATACTGTCAGACCAATAATAGCTTTTGCATTTACTTCATTCGATATTTTTGCTGCATTGAAACAGATAATATCGCTAGTAAAAGTAGAGCATTTTGCTTCGGGTTTTGATCGGTATTTTGAGGGTTTAAAGGATTTTTCAGCTCCCAATAATATTTTGCTCATCGTTTTTACAACTTCGATTGGATATTCACCCATAGCTGTTTCTCCACTTAGCATTACAGCATCTGCTCCTTGAAGTACGGCATTAGAAACATCTATAACTTCAGCACGGGTCGGTGTTGAATTGTGAATCATAGACTCCATCATTTGGGTAGCGACGATTACGACTTTTGATTTTTTTGTGCTCATTTCTATTAGATATTTTTGAACACCAGGTAGTTCTTCTATCGGTATTTCAACGCCGAGATCACCTCTTGCAACCATTATCGCATCGCTATACTTCAATATCTTTTTTATATTGGTAACAGCTTCCGGTTTTTCAATTTTCGCAATGATTTTGGCAGTATGCTTGGCGGATTTGATCAATTTTTTCAGGTCTTTTATGTTTTGAGCAGTACGTACAAAAGACAATGCAATCCAATTGACAGGCTTATTCAAAATATATTTTAAATCGTTTAAATCCTTATCGGTCAATGAGGGTAATTGCATTTTGGTATCAGGGAAATTAACGCCTTTTCGGGCAGTCACTATTCCCCCTTTTAATACTTTTGCAGTTATTTTACCATGATGATTCTTACCGGTTATTTGCAATTTTATTTTACCATCATCTATAAAAACAAATTCACCTTTTTTGACATCGTTTTCTAGTCCGTCATATGATATGAAAATATTTTTAGCATTGCTGGTTTTGGTTTTGCTGCTGATATTTACAATATTTCCATCTTTTAATTCAAATCCGTCATTTTCTACATCGCCTACTCTAATTTTGGGTCCTTGTAAGTCTACTAATATCCCAATTGTGAAATCATATTCCTCGTTTATCTCCAAGATATATTCTATAAACTTGTCATATAACTCATAATTGCTATGTGAAAAGTTTAATCTAAAAACATCCGCTCCGGCTTTTGCAAGTTGCAAGATTTTTTCTTTCGTGCTAGTTGCCGGTCCCAAAGTCGCAATTATCTTCGTGTTTTTTAATATTTCCATATTAATCCAGTTTTGTTTTAGTGAAAATAGATAGTGGAATGAATCTAATATCCCGCTAATGAAATGCCATTTAATTGCCTGTAAAGCTCTACAGCAAATTTGTCTGTCATTCCGGAGATATACATACTTATATTCAAAAGGTTTTCATAGTCACTTCCGAAGGGCTTTCGTCCTTTTTCCAAATAAATATCAGGTATCAATTTGAGTAAACGCCTATTTTGTTCATTGTTTTGATTTAAAATGGCATCGATAAATATTTCCAAAAGTTGAGGAAGTACTTTATAGCCGGCAGCTTCGATTTTTAATACCGTCTCAGAGC
Organism: Saprospiraceae bacterium; assembly: GCA_027011385.1. GTDB lineage: Bacteria > Bacteroidota > Bacteroidia > Chitinophagales > Saprospiraceae > JADJGA01. The sequence continues at coordinate 5,480 of JALVAD010000217.1, forward strand.
TGTAAATCCTTTCAAAGCTATCTTTTTTTATAAAAGAAATAATTTTCGAAGCGGGGATATTATCCAGAAGAGAATGATTGAATTTACCTTCAAGAATACTTTGTTCATTGTCTTTAAAAACCTCTACAGTCTGTTGTATCAATGTATTGATAGACCTGCTTCTGAGATAATTTATTTTACTTATTTTATCATAGATAGTGTTGTACTTTGGTTTTAGCTCTGCCCATTCGTTTTTTAATATTTCAGCAAAAGCATTTTCTACTTCACTAAAACTAATCAGTCCTTCTTGAAAACCATCTTCATAATCAATAATCGTATAGCAAGTGTCATCGGCAGCCTCAACCAGAAATGCTAATGGAAATCTCATATGATATTGCTCTCCTTCTATCGTGAACTTACCAATATTTAATTCTTTGGCAATTTGATTATAAACCGGTTTTTCCGCATCAAAGTAGTTAAACTTTTTTAAACTTGCAATTTTGGTATGCTTCAAATTGGGAAATGAGCCTTTAGGATATTTAACAAAACTTGCATAAGTTGAATAAGTAAGTCCTAAGCCTCCCGGCACATCTGATTGCGCATTGGGAGTACTGGAAATTATTTTAAAACCGGCAGCATTTCCTTCAAAATTTTGCAAATCGGCAATCTGAGTCTCTGTCAAATTACTAAGGTACTTCTTGGAAGTATCTCTTCTGAAAAAACTAGAAATAGCATTTTCTCCCGAATGTCCGAAAGGCGGATTACCGATATCATGTGCCAGACAAGCTGCGCTAACTATAGCTCCAAAGTCTGAAAAGTCATATGTATCCGCCAGCGAATAGTGTTTATGTATAACATAGTCGCCAACCAGATTACCGAGTGATCTCCCCACGCTGGCTGTTTCGAGACTATGAGTGAGTCTATTTCTGACATAATCTGATTTTGGCATCGGAAAGACCTGTGTTTTGTTCTGCAATCTCCTAAAAGCAGAAGAGAATACTATCCTGTCGTAGTCTTTCTGAAACACAGTTCTGCCTTTTGACCTTACAGTCTGTTTATCATCTTCTTTTCCCAGTCTTTTTTGACTCAATAGCTGTTCCCACTTCATCGATTTAATTCTTTAAATATGAATTTTGAATTTCTTCAAATGAAGGAAGCTTTTTATAATGCCATTTTTTTATTATAACTCCGTCTTTCATCAGAACAATACCCGGATTAGATCTCACTATCGTTTTTAATGTTATGTCATCAGAATTATAATACGTGATATCTGGTCCACCATCCTTTTTGAAATCATCAACCATTTCTTGTGTTCCTGATACAACGGCGAAAACATTAATATTGTTTTTCTTTGCCGCTTCGACCAAAGGATTGATATATTTTATAAAAGTTTTAAGATAGTCCTTATCCCAAATATAATTATTTCCCGTAAGTTCTATATCCTTTATTTCTTTGATGTTTTTAACTATTTTGAAGCTATCTTTATTGATATATGGAGTATTCTCTACAAAAATAGTATCAACCAAATATACTGTGTCAATAGAGAATACCGTGTCTTTTTTAGTGTAAGTATACTCTTCCGGATCTCCTTTCATATTCCAGGATACAATCATTAATGAATAATTAGGGTTTTTCAATATGTCTTCAGTATAGTCATTCCCTTCAAAATCTTCAATTGCCATATCGCTGATTTCTGTGGTTGGCACACTAGGCTCTGTAAAGATTCTATCCTTGATAGTCCATGATTCAGTGGGGTATTGATTTTTTGTATTATAATATTGCTCACTTGGAATTTCCAAAATGGAATTATCATTTTTATTTTGAAGAATAATAGATTTTTCCTTAACATTCAAAGCCGCATCGGTTTCCAATTTTAGTTGCTCTCTGACATTTACACCTTCTTTGAACGGTCTGAAATCAACCATCGGAAGATTCCAGCTATAATTTGATAGACAGAACAAATAAATCAATATAATACCTGCAATAACGATAATATGCCTGATGATTTTATTAAAAAACTGATGCATGTCTTTATGCCTGAATAGCATATAAATAATAGGAATAATGAAGAAAATATTCTTTAAAAAGGTGTGGTAAGCAGATATCTTTATGAAATCTCCAAAACAACCGCAATCAGTAACTTTCATATTGCTTTTTGCAAATTCTCCCCAACCACTGAAACTGAAAAAATTGACACCTTGTGGTACATATCCGGTAAGATATGTGTATCCGGTTAATACGGTAAAAAACAGCATAAGCCAGAAATACAACCAAGCTGTCAGTTTAGGTCTAAAACCGATGATTAGCATGATTCCAAGTATCATTTCGGCAATAATCATTATGATACCAATACCTAATGCATAGTGTTCCAGATAATGAAAAAAGGGTGTTAAAAATGAGAACCACGTATGCTCAAAAAGGCTTTGGAATTCTTGAAAGTATTCTTCCATTTTGTAGGAAGTCCCAAGTGGGTCAATAGCCTTAACCGTTCCTGATACTATAAAGAGGTATCCCAGAAAAAATTGGATAAAAGACATCAATTTATTTTTCCAAGTCTCCAATCTTTTTGAAAGCAATACCGTAGATATCGCTGATAATATGAAAAGTATAATTAAAAATACTGTTAAACTCATAATTTGTTTTTTTGATTTAATAATATCAGTGCAAATACTGCATAGTTTGCTATGTCCATAAGGTTAGAATCTATACCTTCTGATATTTTAGTCTTGCCATCGTTTAATAAAATCTGTTTTATCCTAAATATTTTCACTAAAATAAAATCAGCCATACTACTTATTTGCATATCACGCCAAGCTTCTCCATAATCGTGATTTTTTGCTATCATCAGATTTTTTATTTCATCAGATTTTTTGTCATACAATTCCAAAGCTTTTTTTACATCCAAATCAGGCTCATCGGTATATTTTAAGTCCAATTGGATAAGAGCCATAATACTGTAATTGTATATTGCAGCAAATTCTCCATCAACCGATTCATTTACTTTGTTTTCGCCTGTAATCTGAATACTTCTGATTCTTTTTGCCTTGATAAATAACTGGTCAATGATAGACTGAGGTCTTAGAATTCTCCAAGTTGTACCATAGTCAAGAGCTTTTTTTTCAAAAGTATCTCTGGTTGAGGTAATGATTTTATCGTATTGTTTTATCGTTTTTTCCACTTCAAATAGTTGATTTGTGCAAATATCTTAATATTATCACAAATATCTAATTAAATAATGTAATATAATTATTAATAATCAAACTTAACCTTAAATTAACGATTTGGCAGAGGAATTGTTATGGTTTCTCAGCAATAACTATATATTGATAATCCAACATGGTATCATCTGATTTATTATTGACAAAACCCGCTTTTTCAATTAACTCTTCCAATTTGTACATAGGCAATCTTTGGGATTTATTTGGCGCGTCAATCGGTAGATTCTTCATTTTAAAATCCACTATAAAAATCTTTCCTTTTGGTTTGAGATCTTTTAAGATTGTTTCTAAGTATTCCTCTTTGTTCTGAATAAAGCTGAAAGTATTAATTATCACAGCAATATCTACTTCTTCATTTTTTAACAATGGGTCATTGGGTTTACCTTTTCTTGTTTCAATTTTGTCCCTGAACTCAGGGGGGAGTTTTTGCTTAAGATTTTCGAGGATTTCAAGATAATCTTCAACAATGTCTATTGCAATAACTTTTTTTGCTTTTAGTGCAATCCTAAAAGTGAAATAACCTGTGCCGGAACCTATATCGGCTACAGTTTTATCATGTAGATCGCCGAGAAGAGCAACTACCTTCTCCGGTTTTTGCCACACATGTCTGTTTTTATTCTCATCAACATTGATAGTTAATATCTTTTCTTTCTTAGGTTTAGCTTTGGTGATCTGTTTGTTTTGCTTATCGCAAGAGGCAATACCCATCAATGTAAGGATGGCAAATGATATCAAAAATGCTGATAAAATATTTCGGTTATAATAAATCACACACAAATATACTTAAACTATTTAGTGTCTGCAAGAAAACAAATCAAATTTTAAATTGATTCTTATTGTCATCTTTTGATTTTTTTTCATGTGATTGATACAAAAGCATCAAATCATTGTGAAAAAATCCAAACCTAATCAATAATTATCTGAATTTAAAAAATTGCCTGTTTTATTGCAGCCACTAATTATTCTTTAATATTTTCTAGATAAAATTTGTAATATTAAACATAGAGAAAACTCTGATTCCTTTTCAATATTAAGATCCAGCCTTTTCTCTTTTTAACCTCAACCCCCAGCCCCTTCTCCTTTTATTGAGTTTTCTCTTTCTTTTTGAATATTATTCTAAAAGGAGAAGGGGAGTGGGAGGGTGATTATTCAATGTGATTTTCTATTTACCTTTTTTAAGGTATTTTAATAGTTAAATCACTAACCTACTTCTAAAAGTAATCCTTTTCAACCAAGCGCTATCTTCCATCTCCTTTTACTGTTTTAACCTCAACCCCTGCCCCCTTCTCCTTTTATTGAGTTTTCTCTATTTTTTGAATTATATTTTAAAAGGTGAAGGGGAGAGTGAATGTGCTTGGTCTTTGGGATTAGCTTTTTGTTTTCTGGAATGATTCTATAGCTAAATCATAAACACTTGCCTATAAGAGCTATCCCAAACGACAAAGCATCATCTTCCCTCTCCTTTTACTGTTTTTTCAAGAATTAGGGAGATGGTTATAAAAGCAGAGGCTAAGGGTCAAGTCAAGTGTAATGTTTCGTGTAAATAGATATTATTTTCGTAGAAAGCAAAACCACGACAGTGGTTTAACCCGAAAAATTCACGAAAAAAGAACAAAATTGGGCGTAAAAGTCATATCTTTACGGTGTTAACAAAAAACATTAACTTTTAAAAACACCCAATTTTGAGCAACAAAGATACAGTATTTTATC
>JALVAD010000218.1 GCA_027011385.1 Saprospiraceae bacterium
GAACTAGCCTTAGTGGTGTTGTTACTACTCCAAGTGGAAAGGAAATCGATGCTGATGAGGAATTTGAAGCATTATCTGATGAAACTTATTATATTGTAACTGATAAATGTACAGAATGCCAAGGATTCTTTGATGAACCTCAATGTGCTGCTGTTTGTCCTACTGACGCTTGTGTCCCTGATGAGGACAACGAAGAAGATGAGGAGACTCTATTAGCTAAAAAGGCATGGTTACACGGTGAATAATATTTCATTTTGAAACAAATAAAAGCCTGTTCAATTTTTTTGAACAGGTTTTTTTTGGATCATAAGCAAAAGGCAAAAGCATTTTTTTCTGACTATTCAGATTATACCAAATTAACGGATCAAGATGAAAAGTTGGGGGAATTAAAAGATGTATTTCCATATTGGATAAATAAACCGTATTTTCATTTTTTGTCTTGATACTTCGGCAAGCTCAGTATAAATTCCAAAAACGAAACAATGAACGAATGGTTCGTTTACGAAATTTAGTGACTAAATGTCACTAAATAATGAGAGAACCGATTTATCAAAATCGGAATAGCTATTCATTTTTTAACGCTCTAAAAGAAGCTAAAATACTAAATGAATTAAACTCACTCGACTTCGTCAGAGTTCAAACAGTAATTCATTTTTTACGTATTTTAACTCCTTTTGCCACTAAAATGAATAATGTCTTTTAACAACTACAAAAACTAAGAATGGATGCTAACCCACAACTTTTCGGCTTGATCCAATTGTATTTCAATTTTTCAGGTTGACCGGTTCCAGTTTTTGGATGCATTATCAATTCTTCCAATAAAATCTCTATTTTTTGAAGTAGTTTTTTATCTCCTGATTTTTTATGACGTTCTATATCTTTTACCGCATCTGAAGTAAATCTTAATTTATATCTCATAAACCCAGGAGTTCCTTAATTTCTTCCGATGAGGATATTTCGATATACTCACCATTACTTGCTTGTTTAACACTCTCCTTTATTCTTTTAACCATCCCTTCATTAAAGTACATATCTTGTTTTCTAATTGGATTTAAAGCATACGATTTATCTTTTCCTCGCTGAACGAAAATCTGCTCTCCTTCATCTGCTTTATCAAAATACATACGCTGATTTTGTCTAAATTCTCTACTACTTATTACTAACACACAATTTGATTTATGTGTACCATTGTGGTAATAACACTCATAATCTAATAATAGTTCCATTTTCCACTTAATTAAACGGATGGTAAGGCTATCGGGATATTCATACTAAATCACCACACAGGCAACAACTTTAACATAAATTCATTCCCACTAACCCATTATTTTCCGCAATTACCTCAAGAATCCTTTTGAATGCAATTAAATTATTTTTTTCTTGCTCTTTATTTCCGTCTTCTAGTTGTACCAGGTCGAATGAATCCAGAATTTTACTCACAATTGATAAAATTCGTCCCCCGTCAAACATTAATCCATAAAAAACCCCATTTTCATTTCGAAATCCACCACCCGACATAGAATTCATAATATTTTGATAAAATGCCAATTCTCCCGGGTCATCAAAGTCGAACATATAAAACCTCTTAGCAGCAAATTCAAACACATTAAAATCCTCATGCAATACTAAAAATGTACCATCTATTTTATGGTTTTCTATTTGTACCAAATCCACTTCGTACCAGCCTAAAATTTCTATTTGTCCTGATATACTCTTTTGGTTTTTCTTATACCCTTGTATATAAAGTGCTATACCCATAATTACATATTATATTTTATATATTATTGTTTCATTTTCCTCAACATTGTATAATATAAGATGTTCACTATACTATTGGACTATCATCGTAAACCAACAAATTGCCATTATGGGTTAGAATAAAATACTTATCTCTAAACATTTTAATATCTCTAGGTCTTGTCATTCCTTTAGGCAATTTTTCAATCCAATCAAAAGTTAATGTTTTACGATTAAATGCTCCAAACTTACTATTTCTATTATCAATTGTGATTATTTGATCTCCTTTTATTGTTGGAATAACACCTTTCACGCCCTCATATCCTATCTCTTCAAAATAATCTTTCAATATATGAAAAGATATTTTTAAACTTTCTAAATCTAACTCCCAATAATAATACATTTCAAAAACAATTAACTTCCCTTCCTCTTTAAGCAATTTAGCAAATCGTGAAGAAGTTAAAATAGGGTGGCGTCCAGCTGAATTAGCCCATGGTGCCGTATTCCTTTCTTCATCTCTCATATAATGTAAAAATTCTCCGGAATTGGAATCTAGGCACAATAGACCTCCATTTTTCATGCTAAACCATAACTGATTTTTATATTCACCTATTAGATTTGATATTTTATTCTCATGTTTAAATGGATATTGCGATACAAGCTTATCGAGATGGTCATCTAGATTAAAGTGCCAAATCTTTTCACCAGTATTTGGATTAATTTTTGAAAATTCATCTCTATTTGATAGTCCATCTTTTTTACTGAGCAACAAAAAAATGGTAGGTGAATATAGAATTAGTGATCCTTTATAATCCATTTCCCATATTTTTTTATCAAAATCAAAAAATTCATACTTATTTGATTGCCCCGATTTTACATATCTTTTACTAAGACTATGCAAATTAGAATTATTTATAAAGCTAATGGACTTTTCATCATAAGAATTATGTAAAATATTTAATTTTGAATTGATAAAATTATAATATAAGTACTTATTACCTTTTTTAAAAAAAATATTATTCCCAAATACGTGGTTCGGATAAGCCTCAATTTCCATTGAGTAAACCAAATTCATTTGATTTATATCAAAAATAGATATTTCCATTAATTTATTTTCAACAATACCTCTTGTCACTAAATAAGAGCCATTAAAACTCATTGATCCAATTCTCTTAATTGTTTTAATTAGTTTCATTAATTTATTATTTATTAATTTATTAATTATTTCACTCTACCTTTATAAAGTTCAGCCAAGGAC
>JALVAD010000219.1 GCA_027011385.1 Saprospiraceae bacterium
GACTAATATCATCATATCCCATAAGAATATAATCGGAGCTTCCTATATCATATTTCAATTCTTCATAGTTCTGCTTATTTACTATATCTTCATATTCTAAAATACGAACAATCCCATAACTATATCCCTCTTCCAATATTTCTCCTTTGTAATTCCATATATCCATATCGATATAAGTACCAGAAAGACGTACATTTTCCGGTACAATTAATCGATCAGATTTTACAATATTGTTTCCTGTATAATCGTTGCTACCTACATTGTAATAATAAAAGAACAATTGGGTAATAGGCGGTAACTCTCTGAAATCTTCAAATTTAAAATTTTCCAAGTTCTCTCTTTGATACAAAGATTCTAATCCTTTGTTTCTTAGTTTTTCCATATTTAATTGTTTTTAATTATCCAATGAGGAATCGTCTCCGTATTTGTATTTACTAGTATACAAAGTTATCAAATAATTAAAGATTTTGTAATGCAATTAGCACTTATTTTTTGATTATGGTATTGCTTGCACTGACGAATGTCATTAAGTTGGGCGGACTAAGTTCTCCTTTATCCCTAAATTATAAGAACATTGAACACCTTTCGGCGTTCTATCTCATCATTTAATCTATCCCATAGTTTTACTATGGACTAATTACATTAAACCACAGTCGTGGTTTTTTGATATAATCCTGTAATTTTCAATAATTTCATTACGAAACCGGAGTAGCCGCCAACCAATAGTTCTCAGTCCAAGATTTAGCGAATTGCTACATCACCCTGTCATTTTTCTGTAATATAATGGCAGAAAAATTACAAGGGGGAGAGTTAAGTTTTTGTGGGATGCTTGAGGGGGTAGCTGGGCAAAAACCAATAAGCTAATAATTCCAACTTCGCTTTTAACAAAAAAGTACTACTCCCATGCTTATACTCAGGTTCTTTCATTATCAAATGAGATTTACTCACTTGATTTTTATAATAAATCGAAAACATTCAGTCATATTCCACGATACCCTCATAGACAATTACCCCACAATTGTTTTTTACTGTAAAAATATTGTCATCCTTTGCTCGCAGTAATGGAATTTCATTTTTTGAAATATCTTCAATGAAATAATTATAAACAGGAATAACTTTTTTGCTTATATTATAAACTTTCAATCTGTAGATACTTAAGATATAATTTTGCTTTTTCTTTTTTAATTTTTTAGCAATTATTGGAGGGATAATGAAATTATAATTTTTTGTGATTATTATTCCTTTTTATATTACCTTGATAGTCTAAAAATCACCGGTATTGTGTAATGAACACTCACGTTTTCACCATTTTGTTTCGCGGGAATCCATTTTTCTGAACGATGACTCATCCGTTTAAGTATTCTTATCACTTCACCACCACAACCACCACCAATATCTCTGAGAATTTCAATATCTTTCATATTTCCCACGCTGTCTATCACAAATCTGGCTACAACTTTACCTCGGATTTTATTTTTTTTGCTGCATGAGGATATACCAAATGCCGGTATATATATTTATACATTTTCTGTGATGAGCAATTATATTTATCCTCTAAAGTTGATTTATTTTCGCATCCTGGAAATCTGGGCATTTCATCTGTATTTGTTGGTACTTGCTCATTATTTTGTACCTGTTGTAAGTTCTCTTTACTTTTATTTAGGGAAGCACAAGCATTTACAAATAGCAATACAAAGACTAATACAGGTATTGCAATTATGTATTTCCATTTTCTGATTGTTATTGTTTTATACATCATTTTAATATGATTTTTTATACTTGATTTAATTCGAATAACTAATTGAGTTTGGTTTTTCCGATTGCAAAGCCGGATTGTATTTATAAAATCGGATAATTGTATAATACCTTTATCAATGTACTTATGACGTAAATTTATAACGTATTTATATTTTTTTACAAATTATTTGATACTATTATTTGAAATTATTATATAAATACCAACGATTTATAGAAAAAACTCGTTTATTAGTTATAAAAGGCAGCGTTTTGAAATGAACATGGTCTTTTTTGCATCAATTTATTGAAAAAGACTGAAACAAATGAAAATTGAAAAATCAATAAAAGAGAATCAACTAAATGTAAGTATAAATTCAGATAGTTGGCAAGTTGGTCTATATTTCTTGAGGTTTTCTTATGCTATTGGAGTAGTGATACTTTAAAGCTAGTGAAACAATAATTTTTATAATCGTACCGGAGATGGATTTCGTCCCTAGTATTCTAAGTATTAAGAAGATGAAAAAATTATTAATAATTGGAATATACTTAATTTCCATGGGTATATATGGACAGAATGAATTATCTAAAAATTTGAATTATAGTAAAGGTTACTATGACTATGATGCAATAGGTCAAATAGAACCTTATGAAGACAATTTCATTTTACTTGCCAAAACTATTAATTGTGATGTAAATCAAGTACTTTGGTGTGGCATGGTTGCTAGAATTGATAGACACGGAAACAAAATATGGGAAACATATATAACTCCTCCTAATGATTCTGTAAAGTATGTAACGAGTACGAAAGATATGATATTGCTTCCCGACAAAATTGTGGTTTTATATGGAGATGTTGGTGATTTTACCAATAAAAGTTTTATTATTTCTATGATTAATTACGATGGGACATTAATCGATACAAAAAAATACGAATATCAATCAAATACCGGATTAATTGGAAATATTATTCATTATGAAAACTGTTTTTACTTTTCTTCGGATAGATCGAAAACGGAAGCAGAACTTTGGAAGTTTAACGAAAATTTAGAAAAAATATGGACAAAAATCATATACAAAGAAAAGAATATTAATGAGTTTGATTTGCAGGTATTAGAAGATAGCACAATTGCTTTTAGTTTTTCTGAATTTGGGCAATTTCCAGGAGATCGATTTTACAATCTTCATATATATGATGATGAGTTTAATCTCCAAAAAAGATTTAGAGGTCTTAAAGCCCATGATGACCACCATATAAGAACATTACAAACATCTGATGGCGGATACATCGCAGCTTGGGGAAAGGACATAAGCAATACTCTCTATGATACATTCCCATATCCAACAACCATATTTAAATTCGATTCTTTACTTAATTTAGACTGGGAATATGTTTTTGTGCATCGTTCAGCAAAACAATTTAATAATTTTAGAAAAGTAGGAGAACATGAATTTTTAGGGGTAGGAGTAGCTGATTATTTTGCAGTTACGGATAATAATCCAGCGCCATTAGCCTCTCATGAGGGATGGTGTTTTTTGATCAACGACGAAGGTAATATATTATGGGAACGACATATATTTGATAGCAGATATCTAAAAATTGGACAAATAATTGATGGCATTAAAACTAATGATGGATATTCATTTGTAGGGATGATAGATACAATATCGGTGTATCCACCAATATTTCCTTGTGATGACTGTGATTCATGGTATTTAACATTGGACGAAAACGGATGTTGGAATGGCAATTGTAATACTTATATAATCATAGATAATGATAGCACATCTCATACGATTGTGGACACAGACAATATAATACAAGAGGAAACTCTTGAAGTATTTCCTAATCCATCTGATGGGATATTTACCATTGAGCATGAAATGATAGGTGAAAACACACTGTTGGTTTATGACATGGCAGGCAATAAAATTTTGGAGCAAAATCTTTATGCCAAAAAAAATATAATAAATCTCAATGATTTACCAACTGGTATGTATATAATAAACGTCTTAAATAATAAAGGACAAATTACAAAAAAAGAAAAAATTATTATTCAAAAATAAATTGTTACTTATGAAAAAATTATTTTATTTATTTGGAGTTTTCTCTTTAATTGTACTCATTACGATAAGTTGTGAAAAAGAGAATGAAGAAGGGAACATTAATCAACTGGTATTTTCAGGGCAGTTAATTAATAATTCAACCTGTAAAAAAAAGACATCGAATGAAACTAATACTTCTGACACTCTTTCATGTGTTGAATATACTTTTGATAATATCAATAACAAATTAGTTTTAAAACACATTAATACTGGTTTTAATTGTTGTCCTGACAGCTTATATGTTCAAACTTTGTTAAATGGTGACACAATTATTATTCAAGAGTATGAAGCAAATGCACCATGTAATTGTAATTGTTTATATGATTTAGAAATTGAATTAAATGGTATTGAAGCTAAAAAATATCAGATTAAATTTATTGAACCCTATGCTATTGACCAACAAGAAATCATATTTAATTTGGATCTAAAAACAAATATTGAAGGTGATTTTTGTGTAACAAGAAAACGATATCCTTGGGGGAATTAATTAAACTAAAATCGAATATTATGAAAACTCAAAAAATACTCTTCTTGGCAATTTTGATTAGTGTGTTTAGTTGTTCAAAAGATGAATACAACGATTTATCTTCTGAACCTGAAAATTACAGATTAATAAAAGTGCTTAATTATGGAAGTTCTTCAGATTCTGAACCAAACACATTTATGGACTTAAAATACTCCGAGAATGGAAACCTACAAAGGGAATCACTTTACAATTACCCAAGCACTCTTCTTACTTACAAGGTGTATGATTATGACAACAACAATTTATTAAAAGAGAAGAAAATATATGATGGTCAGGTAGGAAATCTAAGTTTGGGTACTTATACGAAATATGAATATGAAAACGGAAACCTGATTAAAGAAGAATTGTATTTAGCTAATGGAACTTTAAAACGTACTAAGTTTAACGAATATGAAAATGGCAATCTGATAAATACATATAAATTAGATGATGATTTAGGAATTCATCACCAATACAAGTATTACTATAACGATTTAAATGTTTTAATTCTTAAGGAGGTTTTTATGTATAACCAAAAACTCTCAGGATTTACAAAATATTACTACGATGATAAATTACGTTTAAATAAAACTGAGATTTTCGACCATAATAAAGCAATTTCCCAAACTGTTGAGCACAAATATACTGGAGATAGCAGTCTGCCAACTGAAGAAATTTACTATGATTCTAATGGACATTTGACCCAACGCCGACAACTAATATACGATTCTTTAGATAACTTGACAGAGATTAAAATTATAACAGATGAAGGCACAAACTCATTATTTAAGAAAAAATTCAAAGGCAAACTATTGATAGAATACATTCGCTATTTACCAACTTTTGGATATACTGAATGGGGTGTTTCACGATATGAATATGAGAAAATTGAATAAAAGACCACAATTCATTTAGGGTTTTATAAATGTTACCCAAATTGGAGGTGTTAAGTATACATCTAGGCTATATCTGTGTTTTTAAACTCAATCTTGAAAAATTAATTTTCCAATATTTATACGACATCTTAAAGTTGATTTGGTATAAAGTTGTAAATAATTCGAGATAATTGCCAACGATTTATGGAAAAAGCGTGTCTATCAATAGTATAGCGTTTTGAAATGAGCTAGATTTTTTTACATCATTTATTAAAATAAAACTTTAAACACATGAAAAATTATATTTATTTATTTTTGCTTTCAGTTTTGTTTATAGGACTCAATTCATGTTCTGATAGCCTTAGTCTTAACAGCGAATTTTCCGGAAAATATAATGATGGGATATACAATCCTGATGATATTCAAGGAAAGTTTAATGAATTTGTAGAAAATCCTTTTGTCGCAGCCAAGGACGAACCTGTATCAACATTTTCGGTAGATGCAGATGGAGGATCTTATGCACACGTTAGAGGTATTATAAATAGTGGCAAAATGCCAGAGAAAAATGCTATAAGGGTTGAAGAATTTCTAAACTATTTCCCAATGGATTATAAGGATGATGGCTTAAATAGCATATCACTTAACGGAGAAGTAAGCATATGCCCATGGAATGAAGAACACAAATTGATTAGAATAGGAATAAAAGGTAAGGAGATAGCAAAAGAGGATTATCCTCTTGCAAACTTCGTTTTGTTAATCGATGTCTCAGGTTCTATGAAAAGCACAAATAAGTTAGATTTTATTAAAAAAGGATTTATCAAATTTGTAGATCAAATGAGGGATAAAGACAGATTGGCAATAGTTACTTATGCAGGCAAAGCCGGAGTTTTATTGCCTTCTACACCGGGCTCTAAGAAGAATTATATCAAAAAACAAATCAATAAACTAGGTGCGGGTGGAAGTACCGCAGGTGCTGCAGGAATAAAGACTGCTTATGAAATAGTTGAAGAAAACTTTATTGAGAATGGGAATAACAGAGTTATTCTCGGTACGGATGGAGACTTCAATGTGGGTGTATCATCTCAAGATGAGCTGATCAAGTTGATAGAAGATAAGAGAAAATCAGGAGCGTTTCTTACTACTATCGGAGTGGGTACATATGTCAATGAAGGGATGTTGGAGCAATTGGCTAATAAGGGTAATGGTAATTATGAATACATTGATAGAGTTGAAGAAATGGAAAAAGTTTTTATCAATGACTACAATAAATTTTTAACTGTAGCAAAAGATGTAAAAGTTCAAGTTCGATTTAATCCTGAGGTAGTTGACAAATATCGTTTGATTGGTTATGTCAACAGATTGTTGGAAAAAGAGGACTTCGATAATGATACTATTGATGCAGGTGAGATCGGAGCGGGTCAAACTATCACTGCATTGTATGAAATCATACCACAAAACATTCTTGACTCAAGATCTCTAGATGTATTTAGCATTGATTTTAGATATAAAGAGTTCAATGAAGATGTGAGTAAGAAATTACATTTGGATATCATCAATAATACAACTAAATTTGAACATTCATCTGAGAATATGATATTTTCTGCTGCTGTTGCTTCATATGGTATGCTATTATACGGTTCGGAGTACAAGGGAAATGCTAATATGAACAATATATCGATATGGGTAAACAATGCTTTGAGCTTTGATCCTTATAAGTATAGAAAAGGATTTCTAAAATTGATTGAAAAGACTAATATATATTGACCGGAAACAATACATGACACTCGACCATTTAAATATTAAAAACTTAGAAGCTTTAAAAGTTCATAAGATAAGTTTAACTATGATTGGTTGGATAATACGTGATTAATTAAGGATGAAAGAATATTAAGATAGTGGGACGAAGAAAGCGGAGAAGGTCTTGCTTCTGCCTATTTTGGCTGGGGCATGGAATAAAAAGTGTAAACCTTTGTTCTTGAAATACAGAAAAACAAACAAATACCTTTTGGTTCAAAGACTAAATAAAACTTGAAAACTTGTTACAATTATTAAAGATAATAAATGAAATTAAACCTGTTTTGGATTAGAGTTTTAGGAATATTTGGAATACTTGGCGGACTAACTTTGTTTGCCGGAGATATGCTTTTCTATTATGACCCTATAATTATTAATTTATGGGAGAATATGGGAAACGCATCCGATTTTAGGATTATTATAAGTGGACTTACAGCTTTAATAGCCACTTGGTTTTATCTGCTTGGATTAGTTCAAATATATTATGCACTAAAGCCAACTAAACCTGTTTTAAGAAATGTTATTTTGATCTGTTTCGGAGCTATCTTTACAGCTTACGGAGTTATTCACGGAGCATTTGTCGCTATTGCAACATCTGCAAAATTAGCTACTCAAAATGATCTTGACATAAATGAGGCCATATACTTAGCATCAGAAGCAAACAATATTTTGAGGTTAATTATTTACCCAATTTTTGGACTTTTATCGGTTTTGTTTATCACTCAAGTTTGGAAAAGAAAAACTTTATATCCAAGATGGATTATTCTTTTTTTCCCACTTATACCTTTTTTGATTCAAAGTCTTATTTGTAATAATTTATCAGGTAATATTTGGATAATAGTATACGGAGGTTATTTAAACCTCATCCTTGTTATCTTTTTTACTGCATCAACAATTGCCTTGTGGAGTAGGTATAAGGAACAAGAATTAAAGAAAGACCCAAATTATGTTAAAGAAATTGCTCCATAGTTTGAATATAATACTTACATTAGAGATTTTATGAAAGCCAATCCGGATAAAACAAGGAATGATGCAATCAAATATTGGAAAATAAAAAAATCTAAACCGGGAAATAATAAATATTCAAAAAATGACTTAATATGAACAACATTTTAATCGTATTAACAATAGGAATAATTGCAGGGATAATTGATGTAATCCCGATGATAATTAAAAAATTAGATAAATTTGCAAACTTATCTGCTTTTTGCACATTGGGTAGTTTTAGGTCTAATCATTCCATTTGTAGATTGGAATATTGAACCGTGGATAAAAGGATTGATTTTAGGTGAACTCTCAGCTATTCCAATTATGATTATGGTTTATCCAAAAGACAAAAAATCATTAATTCCAATGATTATTTTTTCAGCAATTTTGGGTATTGGAGTTGCAATTGCCGGCGCTAAATTTATTGGATAAATGTACGAATATTTAAAACCAGTGGAAGCTCTTTTTAACATCTTTCAGCCTTTTTACAAGTGGTTGATACTGAAGCGTATTGTGTTATAACAAGCATGTTATTGCCATACCAAGTATCGTTCTTTTGTGCTTTAACTTCGTTGAATCTTTATCCATAGCACAGGCTATACAGAAAAGTCTTGACTCGTTTTATCTTAAAATTACTTCTACTTTTATGTCATAGTACACTTGTTATAACACTAATCATTGCAAAGACGCATTTTAATCCAAAATACTTATTTTCTTGTACCTGACACCGGGTTTATTCATTACTTTCAGTAAATATGTTCCGGGCATAATACCGGATTTAACATCAAATTCAAAAATATTTTCTCCTTCATTAGCCTTGTCATTATAAAATGTATTGATCTTTTTGCCTGTTATTGAAAATAAACTAATCTCTATTTCAGAGCTTTCCTTTAAATCAAGGGCTACATGAAATTTATTTCCTATAACCGGATTGGGATATACTTTTAAGCCTGAAATACCATCTGATATTTCTTTTGTAGCTGATGGGAAAAGTTTATATTTTGCAAGCAACACGTTTTGTGAAGAACCGTCAATTCCTTGCCCTCCTATTGCTATAAAAGACCCATCATCATTCATTATTCCATTATAAAAAACAGAATTTCCACCAAAATATTCTTGTAATAATCCATTGTTTCCATAAGTAGTATCAGGATAACCGCTAGGAAGAAGTTTATTTATTAAAGGCTGAGCTTCATCAAAAAATTCATTTGTACCACCAAATTGAAAAATACCGCCATCATCCATAATCCTTGAAGATCCCATTACCATATCATACTGAGTATTCAAATCAATTATTGACACTCCATTATGTCCATAAGTTAATACCGGATTCCCACTATTATCAAATTTAAATATATAAGGTGAACTTATAATATTAAAATAGATATTATTGTCTTTATCAAGATTCAATTCTCCCAAATCACCATCTAAAAAATCTATATTTTCCATTTTTGCAAATCCTCCATTGCCAAAAGACTGATTCAATTCTCCGGAAAAATCCAATTTGCTTAGCGAATAAGTCCAATTATGAACTATATTATCATTTTCCCCAAAAGAAAACAGCAACCCTCCATCATAAAATGTTAAAGCGTTTAAAGTAATATATATCGAATCATTCTTTAAGATAAACAAACCGTTTTCTCCAAATGTACTGTCAATATTGCCTTCCAAATCAGTTTTCATTATAAATAAACCGTCCTTACCGGAAATCCAATCACTTTTGAGAACACCTCCGATATAGATATTTTTGTCATCCGAAATAATACTTGCCGGATATAATGAATCATAAGTAGTATCAATTGTTATTATTTTATCCGTTTTGCTGTTTTTATCATATTCATAAATAACAAGATAATCCAAACTATCAATACTTGCCAAAGCTATATTCCCATTTGGCAAAATTGTAAAATGCAAAGGACCGTCATATTCAAATACCTCATTTATCAATTTACCATGATCTGCAAAAGATTCATCGATTTTTCCATTTTTATCATATTTAATAAAAACAGTAGATTCTCCATTATCATCATCTATAAAACACTCTATCAGATAAGAATCATCCCAAATAATTCCGTCATAAGCTATTGCAAATACATCTTCTCCGGGAAAATTAGATAAACTCACTCCCTTATCACCAAAAATTGTATCTAATTGATAATTCTGAGCAAAAATAAAATTAGTAAAAAACACTAAAGCAACAATAATTCCTGATTTCATAATATTTTTTTTAGTT
>JALVAD010000220.1 GCA_027011385.1 Saprospiraceae bacterium
AGTTTGAGTAAATGGATAAGTCAACTTAGCTAAAGTCTTAATTATATCATAGTCATCTTCTAAAATCGTTACGCGATTTATCGATAATAACTTTCCAATTTGAGCAATTGTTGCGTCAGTTCCAACTAATAAATCAGGTTTAAACTTATATACAATTGGGAATATTTTTAAATTTCTTTTTAGTAAACTTAATGCTATGGATAACATTGAATTACCTCTTTTTACTTTAAGAATATTAGTATAGGAAAATCCATCATTGCTCAATAGCTTTTCTAAAACATCTTTTGATTTAATAAGAATTTTAACTTTATGCCCTCTATCAATCAACCGCAACATGGTTTCGCGTAGGAATAAATACTGTGCAGGATGTCCGAAATAAAAAAGTATCTTCATAAACAATTATTAATTAATCACCTCCTTTTCTGTAATTGACATTGGCTTATAATCAAAAACCTTTTTTACTATTGGAGTAAACTTATCAATTAATCCAAAAATTAATTTATAATTAGATGGATAATCAAAAGTATTCATGTTTGAGTCATTCCATATTTTGTCAAATTCTTCGCTTGAGATACTTAATTTTTTAATTGTATATTCTTTTAATTCTTCAAGTTCTTTGATTGAAGCAAAAGGTTTCTCAATTAAAGAAAGAGCTTCTTCCCTTGAAATCGCTCCGGATAGGACTTGAGCAGATAAATTAATCAACCTTTTATCAATATTAAATTTTTTCGGTAACCAGTAAGCCATTGCAAATTTTGTGAAAAGGTTCTCATGATGATGACCTCCATAATCTACCCAGCCATATTGCTCAATAAGCATTTTCTTTGCATCCTGCTTATTATAATCAAGGTAATAAAATGGTCTAATATCTTTAACCTTCTTGATAAATGCGGCATAAACCATCTTAGAAAAAGATAACATTGGATATGTTTTCAATTTCACCCCCTCTCCAAATTTTTTATGAATATATTTCAATTGTTTTGCATCAGAATAAGTCCATTCTTTGGGTTGTTTACCTTCTGATCTAAAATCATTTCCTCGAATAATAAATCTGACATCTTCTTTTAACGCAATTTTATACATTACTGCTTTAATTGCCATATCTGTTGGTGTATCAATCCAGGGCATCCTAGCACGAATATATGACCTTAATAAATCTTTTATTTCTTCATAATCTATGACGTAAGTCTCAAGGTCAATATTTAGTTTTTTAGTTATTTTATAGATATTTTGAACTGCAATTTTTGAATTAAATCCATTATCTAAATTAACAGCTAATGGATTCAACCCTTCTTTTTTCAATAATAGCATTAAATAAGAGCTATCAACGCCACCACTTACTCCAATTATACAATGATAACCAGATTTACCAGATGATTGTTTCATTTTGTCAACGAGTGCTCTCCAATCCTCCTTCCCTTTTTCACCTCTAGGGTAATCTTTCATCATAATTTCTTGAAGTTTGCAAAAATTTGAAACTCCATTTTCATCAAATGTGATACCAGGAATTGTTTCATCCCAAATACCTTTTGTACATCTTCTCATTTAAAAATATTATTTAGCTCAATAACATTGGGATAATTAACCAGAACAGCTTTACGAGGACCATGATAAACAAACATGGAACCTGCTGCAACAGCTGATGCATAGGATTCATTGACTGCTTTTGAAAAATCATATAACTCCCCTGCACCGCCAGATGCAACTACAGGAATTTCAACAGCCTCACTAACTTGCTTTATTAAATTCAAATCATAACCGGACATTAAACCTTCCTTTTCAATTGAAGTAATTATAATCTCTCCTGCACCTTTTTTTTGCATCAACTGGGCAAATTCTATTGGACTCAAACCTGTTGATTTTGTTCCACCCATTGTATAAACCTGCTTTTTTCCAAAAATTTTCTTTTTAACATCTATAGAAACTACTATGGTTGAAGTGCCAAATTCTTCTGACGCTTGTTTTATAAATTCAGGATTTTCAACCGCATAAGTATTTATAACAACTTTTTCTGCTCCAGCATTGATTATCTCTTTAATTGTTTTAATACTTCTTATACCTCCTCCTACTGCAAAAGGCATATTAGCTTCATCTCCTACATTACGTACAAAATCTAAAGACACTTTGCGCCTTTCTTTACTTGCTAAAATATCAAGAAACACCAATTCATCTGCCTTCAGATCATTAAATATCTTGACCGCATTGATTGGATCACCAATGTATCTATAATCTTTGAATTTTATAGATTTAACAAGTCCCATTCCTTTTAGTAGTAGAATTGGAATTACCCTTGGTCTAAACATTTTAGATTTTTTAAATTTATGCTATAATGGTTACAACTCAACAAAATTTTTCAATACCCTTTCTCCAATATCATGGCTTTTTTCGGGATGAAATTGAGTACCAAAAATATTTCCTTTTTGAATAGCAGAAGTAAATTTATTTTCATATTTTGTTGAAGACAAGATATCTGAATCATCATTGCATCTAACATAATATGAATGTACAAAATAAAACATCGATTCATCCGGTATATCATTAAACAAAGTATTGTTCTTCTCTCTATTAATACTATTCCACCCCATGTGTGGAACTTTATACTTCAACTTATCTTTAATTCTAAATTTTATTACGTCAGCATCAAACCATCCTAATCCTTCCACATCACCTTCTTCACTGTGTTTTGCCATTAATTGCATACCTAAGCAAATACCTAAAATAGGAGTTTTATCAATCAATACTTTTTGATTTAAAACATCCCAAACACCTGATTCTTTTAATTTTTTTACACCATTATAAAAATGACCGACTCCTGGCAAAACAAGTTTATCTGAACTTAGAATTTCTTTAGGATCACTTAATATTTCAACATTAGCTCCAATTCGTATCAATTTTTTTTGAACTGACCGAAGATTTCCCATCCCATAATCAATAATCGCTATTTTACCCATATAT
>JALVAD010000221.1 GCA_027011385.1 Saprospiraceae bacterium
AAATTTGCTTGCAAGTTCTTGAAAACACACACAAAATTGTTTATATATTTAATTGAAACTTCAATTTGATATTTTTAGAAAAATTATTAGTCAAAAATCAATACTTATGAATAATGCGGGATAAGCTTTTGTTCTCGCTCTATTTTTTCAAGTAAGATTAATGAACCGTCAGTACTAATTTCTTAAGCTAAAAAATCTACAATTATTGATTGGTTTTCTCGATAAAATATTGTATCCTTGCTGCTCAAAATTGGGTGTTTTTAAAAGTTAATGTTTTTTGTTTAACACTGTAAAGATAAAACTTTTACGCCCAATTTTGTTCTTTTTTCTGGATTTTTCGGATTAAGTCTTAATAATAACACCTTATAAATTAATAAATTATTATTATTATATAATTACCAATACTTTTAAGATAACATTGCAAAAAAAAGGTAATGAATTAAATCATCACCTTTTTTTTGCAATACTATCTTAAGTTTAAATTTACTTTTTAATCAATTTTTTTGTTCCAAATCCGTCTTTTGTGTTAATCGTCAAGACATAGACACCCTCGTTTAAACCACTGGAATGAATGATGGTAGGGACTTCGTCAAAATCTTTTTGGAAAATGATTCTACCTTGAATATCTACAAGTTGAATTTTTACATTTCCAGAACCAAAGTCATTTGAATCAATAATGATTGACTCATTTGCAAATCTTGCATCAAAATTCAATTTATTTACCTCTTTTGTATTATCAGGAATTGAACCACAGTCAGTATATACATCCGTGCCGGATAATTGCCAATTATCTCCGCCTGTCAATGTCTCAGAAATGACCCTGTTAGGAAAGCCCAAATACATAGGATTAAATGAATCATAAATTATTGAGTCTCTGGAATCTCCAACCCATGTTTCGCCATTGTTGTAAGTTTTTTCCTGCAAACTAAATACCTCTCTGTTCTTTAAGTCAAATTCATAATTAGTTCTATTATCATATATCCAACTATTACCCAAATAGTTCAATACTTCTTCTTTTATATTGTTTCCGTTGTCATCATATGAAAATAACTTTTTTTCAGAAGGAATATATATTAATGAATCAGACTCATATATATAATTAGTTTCCTCAACCTTTTGACTATTCTCGTATTTAAAAACGGTAGAATCATATTTTTCAAGAAGCCCGGTATTGAAACTAATTTGCTGTTTTGTTTTATAGTCCAATGCATCACCATCATAGTGAAAATCAACTATACTTCCTAAATACAAACCAATAGGATCATCTCCAAATAAAATTCCGAAATCAATAAATGTTTTGGTTTGAATTATTTTATCTCCATCAAAGTCGGAATATGACGCCACATATGGTAAAAATGTTCCTGTTGAATCTTTTGCAAAAATAAAAAGTGAGTCATTTTCTTCAATGTTTTCTCCTAAATCTTTTGCAAATCTATGAGAAGAATAAATCTTAGATAAGGTAACTGAAGTGTCCCCTTCTTCATCATATTCTTCTATATAAACGCTAATAAAGACATTATTGCCGTTTGTTTTAATTGTATATTTCCCATTTCCCGTAGTTATTAATTCCCCACTATCATTTAGCCCTGTACTTTCTTCACAGATTTTATATTCTCCTGATCTAGCTTCAATATTCTTCAATTGCTTTGAGATACTAGAGAACTCTTTGTCAATTATCTTTTGAAAACTTTGAGCTTGGACACTACCAAATAATAGCACCAATAAAAATAATAGTAAATTTTTCATTTTAAATATTTTTAGTTTTGAAATTTAGTATGAAATAATTGCAATAATTTTCATTTATTATTAATATTGTACACAAAACCACCCCTCACACAATGATGAGTAATAGGGAAGATGAGGTACTAAAAGAAGACAATACTACGGTATAAACCTAAAGTTTTGATCATAGACCCATACCATTAATAAAGTCAACAAAACTACATATGCTAAAGTCCATAAAAGAAACCTAACACTTTTTCCGTAATCTCTATTTAACTGCGCCATAATTGAAAATTTTATACAAAAGTAGCATATTGAATTATCTTTTCAAAGTAATCCTTAATACTTTTTGCATTTTTCTTTTAACCATTTTTTTTCTATATCATTCAAGTGAGGACTCAAATTGGAATATACTTTGGAGTGATAACTATTAAGCCATTTGATTTCGTCCTCTGTTAATAGATTGATGTCAATCAGTTTATAATCATAAGGAAACATTGTGACTGATTCATTTGCATAGAATTCACCAAATTCGGTTTCTTTTGATTTGATTGTCAGAATCAGGTTTTCGATTCTTATACCATAATGTCCATCCTTGTAATATCCGGGTTCATTGGATGTAATCATTCCGGGTTCAATTGGAGTTGTAGCTCTATCTCCCAATGCTGAAGTTATGCCTTGAGGTCCTTCGTGAACATTTAGGAAAAAACCTACACCATGACCTGTACCATGATAATAATTCAAGCCGTATTGCCAAATATATTGCCTTGCGAACGAATCGATTTGATATCCGTTTGTACCTTTTGGAAACACGAGGGATTCAACTGCGATATGCCCTTTGAGGACTAAAGTGAAATTCCTTTTTTCTTCATCTGTGGGTGTACCGAAATAGGTAGTTCTAGTGATATCGGTAGTACCGGTTAGATATTGACCTCCACTATCTATCAACAACATTCCCTCCGGTTTTATATCGGAGCATTGTTCTTTTGATGGACTATAATGGATAATGGCCCCATTGGATTTATACCCAACGATTGCACCGAAACTCTCACTGAAATAATCCTTATTGAGGCTTCTGAAATATGCTATTTTTTCAACTGCCTCAAACTCGGAAACCACCCTAATTTTAAGTTCGTTTTCAAGCCAAATATAAAATTTTGTCAATGCCACACCATCTACTATATGAGCTTTTTTTATATTGCTTATTTCAACATCATTTTTAATAGATTTAAGTTCTGTAATTATATCTCTGCCATCGACTATACGAGCATTTATTGAATTATAAAGATTGTAATTACTCAAACCTGAGTTGAGGTAAATAGAGGACTCTTTATTTGTCTTTTTTAGATAATCGTAAATATCTGCATAAGGTCTGATCCTGACGTTTGCACTATCAAAAGCCTTAAGCAATTTTTCATCGATCTTATTTTTATCTATAAACAATAAAAAATCATTTTTTCTAAGTATTCCGAAAGAATAAAATACAGGATTGAAATCAATATCTTTTCCACGGACATTTAATATCCAAGCGATGGCATCCAGTGCAGGAATCAGATATTCATCAATTTTTTTTTCATCCATCATAGCCCTGATATGGTTAAACTTTTCTTCTCTGGATATTCCACAATATTTAATATGATGATCCAAAAGTTTATCTGATGGCATTGGAGGGCGATTTTCCCACAAAGGAGTGATAAAATCATAATCTGTTTTCAGGATAATGGTTTTTTCATCTAGAGATTTCTTGTATGATTTTATTTGACTATAAGAAAATACACTTCCATCACAGCCTACAACCGTATTATTGGGAAATGTATCCGTAATATACTTTAGAAAATTGGGGTATGACCTATCCAAAACTTTATGGAGCACAAATTCAGAACCTTTCAATTCTTCCTCTGCTTGCAAAAAATACCTTGAATCAGTCCATAATCCGGCGTGATCTTGTGATACAACTACTGTTCCTGCCGAACCGGTAAAACCCGAAATCCATTCCCTAGACTTGAAATGGTCTGCGACATATTCACTTTGGTGCGGATCACTAGAAGGAATTATATATACATCAATTCCATTATTTTTCATTTCTTGCCTTAGCAATGTTAATTTATTATCTATTTTCATAAAGCGTTTTTAAATTTTTTACAAATATACTCATAAACGGGCACTCATTTAAACAAAAAGTCTCCTAATTGAAATTAAGAGCTAATCTTATGCTAAGATACATGTATAATAGTTGATCATTATTCGATATTAAATGATACGGATTAATCGAACAAGGATTGGAGATTTTAAAAGTTTCAGGCTGCAGCGAAGCGGAAACTGAAGAGAAGCAAAAGCTGGAGTGAAACGGAAGTCATGAGTAGTGTAAGCGTACCGAGGGATTCCGAGTAGCGGAGCGTGCCGAGGGATTTCGAGTTTCAGGTTTCGAAGTATATCGGAGTCCCCAAGGTTTTAAGGAGGAGACAGACCTGTCCCGTAAAACCTGATAAAGTTTCTACGAGAGAGCTGTTATGCAAAAAAGAGCAAAAAAAAAAAAATGAAATACACCTTAAAAACACGAGACTTGCTTTTAAACGATTAATTTGCTATATTTGTCGAAAGATTTTGTGCTTTACGCAGGAATCTTGGTATATTCGTAACAAATTAAACAGGATGAATTTAATATTTTTAGGAAATTGGTGGCATGATTTGAGGTTTGAGGAGCAAGTCTTTTGGACTATAGCTGTGATATTCACTATATTATTTGTCTTGCAATTGGTTACCAGTATCATGGGAATTGATATCGATTCTGATTTTGAGATTGATGTAAATGCTGATTTTGACGGCTCAATTGATTCTGATGGTCATTTCGATATTGACCCCGGATTTACTTTATTTTCAGTACGTAGTATAATAGCTTTTTTTACATTTTTCGGATGGGTTGGCGTGATCACTTTATCCGGAGGTATGGATATCAAATTAGCTATTTTGGTTTCATTTATATCTGGGCTAATAGCCTTGGTGTTTGTAGCATTTGTGCTTTATCAATTGGTAAAATTAGCTGAAGTAGGAAATGTGGAGATAGAAGATGTGCTTGGTAAATACGGAAAAGTTTATTTGCCAATACCTGCAAATAGAGAGGGAATTGGTTATGTGACTGTAGATATTGGCAATAAAATTATGGAACTAAGGTCAGTCACAGATGGAGAAAGATTGGAGACCGGAACTATTATTTATATCTTTAAAATACTGGAAGATAATATTCTTCTGGTAGGTAAAATTAAGGATAAAGAATAATATATTGGATCAAAAAACATATTCAATCATTATAAAACTAATTATTATGGAACAAGTTATTTTCTTTGTGAGTGTAGGGCTGTTTGTGCTCTTAATCGCTCTTGTTTTCTTTTTCATATCCAGATACAGAAGATGTCCTTCAGACAGGATACTGGTCATTTACGGTAAGACAGGTGGAACCTCGGCAAAATGTTTGGCCGGAGGAGCAGCATTCGTTTGGCCTGTAATCCAAGACTATCAATATCTCGATTTATCTCCAATTTCTATTGATGTGGATCTTCAAAATGCATTGAGTAAACAAAATATTCGTGTCAATGTACCTTCACGATTTACTGTTGCTGTGTCTAATGAACCGGGAGTGATGTGCAATGCTGCAGAAAGGCTTTTAGGTAAAACCACACAAGAGATTAGAGATATAGCCAAAGATATTATCTTCGGTCAATTGCGTCTGGTTGTCGCTATGATGGATATCGAGGAAATAAATGCAGATAGAGATAAATTTCTCGCAAATGTGTCATCAAATGTGGGTAATGAATTAAGGAAAATAGGTCTTACTCTTATCAATGTAAATATAACAGATATCGAAGACGAATCAGGATATATCGAAGCTCTTGGTAAAGAAGCCGCAGCTCACGCTATCAACGAAGCAAAGAAAAGTGTTGCTGAAAAAAATAAATATGGAGCAATCGGAGAAGCTGATGCATTGCAAGAACAAAGAATAAAAGTCGCAGAAGCAACAGCAAGAGCTAAAATTGGTGAAGCAAATGCTCATCAAGATGAAAGAACCCAAATAGCTGCTGCTAACGCCACAGCCAAAATTGGTGAGGCAAAAGCTTTGCAAAATGAAAGAATCCAAACTGCTGATGCAATTGCCCAAGCAAAAATTGGTGAAGCAAATGCTTACCAAAATGAAAGAATTAAAACTTCCGCTGCTAATGCTAAAGCGGTTGAAGGAGAGAATCTGGCTAAAGTTTCAATAGCGGAATCAGATGCGATCAGAAGAGAGAAACAAGCTGAAGCTGAAAAAAGAGCTATAGCTGCTGAAAAGATTCAAAGAGCTAAAGCGCTTGAAGAAGCTTATCACGCAGAGCAACAAGCTGAATTGGCACGTGCAGAAAAAGAAAAAGCAAGTAAGGAAGCCGATATTATTGTACAATCTGAGATTTCAAAAAGAAAAGTTGAAATCGAAGCTGAAGCTGAAGCAGAAAGAATAAGAAGAGTTGCCAAAGGGCAAGCAGATGCGGTTGTATTGAAAAAACAAGCTGAAGCTAAGGGACTTTACGAAGTTTTGCAAAAGCAAGCTCAAGGTTTTGATGAAGTGATAAAAGCAGCCGAAGGCAATACTCGAGATGCAGTTCTATTATTAATAGCTGATAAACTACCGGAATTGGTAAAAACACAGGTTGAAGCTATTAAAAATATTAAATTTGATAAGGTCGTAGTATGGGAGAATGGCGGAAATGCTGAAAATGGTGGTAATGCCGCAGGATTTTTATCCAATATGTACAAAGCCGTTCCACCGATGACAGAATTATTCAATATGGCTGGAATGGATTTACCTGAATATTTAGGTAAGAAAAAAGAAGATCAAAAAGCTATTGAACAAAAGAAAACTGAGGAAGAAGAGTAATATTAAAGCGTTTTGTTATGAAAAGGAGGGGACTGTTTTTGGACAGCCCCCTTTTATATATTCATTATTTATTCGACGATAAGTTTCTTGATATATGTTTTTCCATTTTGAATAAATTTAACGATATACAAACCACTTTTATAATTGCTAAAATCAAAACTGAATTCTCTGTTTGATAAATTACTTAATTGTTCCATTTTCTTTCCTGTGATATCCGTTATTTCCAATTTTGAATCTTGCAATAGCACAATATTGAATTTTAATCTTGCATGCCCTGATACCGGATTTGGATAAATATCAAACACATCATCGGATATAATCTGATTATCAACTTTACTAATGCCACCCACTAGAAATTGATATCTGACAAACTTCCCAAAATCCGGGTTAATTGTTTTTAACCTAATATTCTTCCTCTTGAGATATAGATAGCCATTACCTTGGTTTGGATTTGCCCAAAAAGATAATCCATCTTCTCCGGAATCGGTCAATTCCAATTCATAACATCCTTGACCAAGCAATAAATCTTTTTTATATAAGGAATTTGAGCTGGTAATATTTTTTTGATAAATAATATTACCTTTCATATCCCTGATATAAAGTTTATTTTCACTTGGACGCTTATTAGTCCTGTATACTACCGTAAACTCCGATTTGAGTATATCAGGAAGCTTAAACGATGATACTATACGATTATTTAGAGTGTATTGGTCTAGAGACTTATCAACCAAATCTACCTCTGCAACAAAAAAATTACTGCCATCACCTAACCAAAATGAAGTATTTTCTATCGGTAATGCGACTTTCTCTTTTTCTAAAAAAGATAGACTTCCTGTCCATTTGTAAGTTGACTTTTCTCCACCTTTTACATAGTAAGTGATAATTGCTTCTTTCAAAACTTCCGAACCTCTATTCTGAATAACTACTTCAGGATTATAGCATATCGGGTTAAATCTACTGAATTCCACTCTATTTGAAGGTCTTTGTATAGACTCAATAGCGACATCATAAGCGAAATTTGGAGCACCATAACTTACCAATTGACAATTGACAATATAGCGGCTATCACCTGATGCTGTCTGAACACCGTAATCAAAATTTACTGTTTCACCGGGGTTAACCATATCGGTAATTTCCATCTCTTTAAGATTTGTTGGAGCACCCGGACACCATCCTGCTCTGTCGTAAATCCATGTTCCTCCCTGAGGATAAATCGGATTATCTGCACATTCTTTCCAAACACGCCAATTGAACTCTTTTGAACCACCATTGAGATTTATATAGTGATTTCTACCAATAAATTCCCCCTCTTGACCATGTCCAGTAATAGCAGCACGTATCTTAAACATAGTGGAATTATCATCTAGAACCACATCTCTTGGCTCAAAAAATGAATTATCCAAAAGGCTTTTGTAACCTCTACCAATTCCCGGTCTCCAGAGCTGTTGAATTCTATTCACATTCCTTGGAGGTGTTCCTTCAATAAACAAAAACTTTATATCAAGTTCTTCCTGATATTTTCCAAACTCCACACTCAAACGTTTTTTACCTGTCAAAACCGGTTTGAAGTCTGTAACATCAAATTGCCAAGTCTTTCCTTTTACACCTAAATTAAGACCTATGCCATAAGGAGTAACAAAAGACATTAATTCAAATTTTGACGGATACTTTTTATAGTATTTTAACTCAGTAATATTGATAGTGTTTTCCGGAGCGTAATATACGGAATCAATTAATTCACTTGATTTGCTATCATAAACATAGGAGTAGCCGGCTTGGAAAGCATTTAGAGAATCAGATAAGACGATGTCTGTTCCTGATAATTGGTAATAATATATCTTATTTATATCTTTTTTGACGGAATCAAGAACTATTTTCTCTACATTGTTTTGTTCATATTCACCCTGATAAAATGTGATATTAGGTCTAAATTTTGAGTGAGTAAACCCCTTAAAAATATCCTTGCCTCTAAAAAACTTATGTGATACTACCCCATTATGAACTGCCATTGAACTTTGCTGTGACTTATCATTAAACAAGTTTCCTTCCTTTTCATTAAAGTCATAGCTTCCGATTAGATTATTGAATTCAATATTGGTCTGATCAGGAGAGTTAAACATATTTTGTCTTATTGATTCTTCGTCTAGTGCTTTGTTCCATATTGAAAGATTATCTGCAAATCCATAATAAGAATAATTATTACCATTCGATGCTCCTACACAAAATGTATTAAGGTCAATTTTGTTTTTCTTTCCTGTTCCACTATGCCACAAGTTCCCATTGAGATAAATCTTCATTAAGCCTTTTGTAGCATTTTTTACAAATGTCCAATAATTCCACTTTCCTTCCAATTCATCAATTCCGGCAGCTTTATCAATTCTATCATAATTACCTGTATTTCCACAATCCCAATAAACACGTGAATTGCTCCATGGTAAATGACAATTTACTTGACGCCTGTTTGAATTATCTACACCTTCAAAAATAGTAGAGTTTGTCGGCATTTTATCAGGATTGCCGTAAGTCCAAAGGGAAATTGTTATTTCATCAGAAATTGAAGAAAAATCAGTATTATTGAAATTTAGTTTACCTACTCCTGAAAAATTCAGATAGTAATCATCTCCTTTGTGT
Organism: Saprospiraceae bacterium; assembly: GCA_027011385.1. Lineage (GTDB taxonomy): Bacteria > Bacteroidota > Bacteroidia > Chitinophagales > Saprospiraceae > JADJGA01. The sequence goes on from JALVAD010000221.1 coordinate 9,260, forward strand.
AGCATTGCGATATTTTTATCGTATTTAGTGCCCTCAACCTTTACATTCTCTCCTGTATAATTGTTAGTAAAACTGAATTCTACTAATAAATTGGACTCTCCATCCCAATCAAATTTATTGTAAAAATAGAATATATTTTTACCCTTTTGCAATTCTGTATTTTCAAAATATACTTCTGCAAAATCGTCTAAAACCGGCTCAGTTTCACTTATAGAATCTACTGATAGTTGTTTTATTCCAATTCTTAAGAAATTAGCTTTTTGAGGGGAAGCTAAGACATTTAAACTCAATGCGGAGATATTGCCTTTTGTCAATCCTGCATCTTTCAATTCTTGTGATGTAAACAAATACTGATTTTTTGATGCTTTTGCCGTAAAATTAAAAGGATAGTTCAAAGAATCGTTTCCTCCACCCAATTGATATTGATTTTCAGAAATTATATTTGTATTTGTAGTTAGATATTGTCGATACTGATAAAATGTAAAAACATCTTGTGTTGTATATTCAAATACATTGCCTCTAAACCCCGGAATGATATGAGAAGGGTGTTTAGCCTTAATAGAGTCTGTCAATGTAGAATCCGTGACAAATGTATTACAACTATAATCCCATTCTCCACAACCCTTATTTCTATCATTACCATTGGACACCAATGCATTTTTGCATCTCATACTGTAAAGCATAAGTATTTTTTCATAGGATTGCCCTGTGTCGATTGGAAAATCAAAAACATAACTTCGTCCCGTACTATCATATGTCAAAGTTTGTACAATAGTAGTGTCTTGCCCAGAAAGATTTAGAATAAAGAGCAATAAAATAATAAAAGAAAATAGCTTTTTCATTTTAATAAAGGTAATTTGATTAGTTAATATAAAATAGTGTGATTTATTGTAATCAAATTAAATAGTGTCTACAAGAAAATACATTAAATCTTAAACTATCTATATTC
>JALVAD010000222.1 GCA_027011385.1 Saprospiraceae bacterium
ATGATAATAGTATAAGTAAAAGTTCGCTGCAAATATAGGAAATATTTTAAACAAAAGCAAAAAAAAAAGCCGACATAAAGCCGACATCATTTTAATTTATTGCAATCTAATTAAAAACCTTTTTAAAAGACTTGAATAAATGAAAGTGTGTTATATCCCTGTTTAATAATAGAATAAGCGATATTTTCCAAAGGAAAGTAATGAAACAAATTTCATTACTTTTCATAGGTGAGAGTTCTACTACCCCGACAAAAGAGGGGTCAATAAATTGATCCCTTTTTTCATATAAGAAAGAGATATGAATTTCAGGACATATATATTATATTCAAAACAGATTGAGAAGTATTATATCGGAAGTACCTCTATGGATATATCGGAAAGATTGCGAAGACATAATACGAATCACAGAGGCTATACGGGGCAAGTAAATGATTGGGAAATTGTGTATTTCAAGGAATTTAAAAATAAAAGAGAATCCCAATCATTAGGAAGAAGGATAAAGAAACGCGGAGCGAAGCGATATTTAAGGGAATCTTAGGACTCGAAAGCACGACTGGAAGGAGTGATTTTGAAGCCGGTTTGTAATCGAAGTTTGGAAGTTCCAGGTTTGGAAGTTTCAGGTTTTGAATATCGAACACCGGATTCCGAACAAGGATTTATGATTTTAAAAGTTAAGACACGGGGTTGAAGACAATGGCTTATCAAGGGGATTTTATTAACCTCTTGCTGATAGTATTTTTTGCACAGCTGCTCCCTCTGGCATCCTGCAACAACCCGCTAATTTTGGAGAAGATTCTGCGGGTTGGGGTTCTCCCGGTTTCGTAATAAAATGAAGAAACAGGGAGTCAGAGGGCAGCGTTGTAAAAAAGGACTGAGTAAATGACTGATTGGATTCTCTGAAAATAAGGAAAACTTAGGACTCAAAAGCACGACCGGAATGAGTGATTTTGAAGCCGGGTTATAATAAATTATGGTCTAAAAGAAATCTTTCTCATTCTTAGGCTTTCAGGAGTCACTTCAAGGTACTCGTCTTCCTTGATGTATTCTAGTGATTCTTCAAGTGAAAATACTATTTTAGGTGCTAATTTTGCATTGTCATCAGTTCCGGAAGCTCTCATATTTGTTAGTTTTTTCGCTCTTGTTACATTTACTCCAAGATCTGTGTCCCTAGTATATTCACCTACGACCATGCCAATGTATACCTTGTCTTTTGGTTCTACGAAAAACTTCCCTCTATCTTGAAGTCTGTCAAGTGCAAATGCTAGTACTTGTCCCTCATTTATAGATACCAAAGAACCTTTGTTTCTGTCCGGAATCCCTTCTTTGAATTCATCAAATTTAAGGAAACTATGGTTCATTACTGCGGTTCCACCTGTGAGAGTGAGAATCTTGTTCCTTAGTCCTATGATTCCTCTGGATGGAATTTCAAACTCTAAATGTTGTAAATCACCTTTTGGATTCATTACCTTCATATCTCCTTTTCTTTGAGTCACTATTTCTATTACTTTTCCGGAGTACTCATCAGGCACATCTACAACTAGAACTTCATAAGGCTCATATTTTCTTCCATTTTCCTCTTTGAATAAAACTTGGGGCTTTCCAACTTGAAATTCAAAACCTTCTCTTCTCATTGTTTCTATAAGTACAGATAAGTGCATAACTCCACGTCCAAAAACTCTAAAAGTATCTTCACGTTCTGTTTCTTCAATTTTTAGCGCAAGATTTTTTCTTGTCTCATTGTAAAGTCTGTCTCTAAGATGCCGTGATGTCACATATTTTCCCTCTTTTCCAAAAAATGGAGAATTATTTATTGTGAATACCATACTCATAGTAGGTTCATCAACCGCTATTCTTCTTAATGGTATAGGGTTTTCCAAATCACAGATAGTATCACCTATTTCAAAATCATTTATTCCTACTACAGCACAGATATCACCGCTTGAAACTTCTTTGACTTTTTCTCTTCCAAGACCTTCAAATACAAATAGCTCTTTTATTCTTATTTTTTTTGTAATTCCTTCATTTTGGAATAGAGTAAAGTCTTGTCCTTCTACTATTGTTCCTCTATATACTCTTCCTATTGCTATTCTACCTACAAAATTGGAATAATCCAATGAGGTGATTTGCATTTGTAATCCACCTTCTTTAACTTTTGGAGCTGGTATCTCTTCAATTATTGTGTCTAGTAGGTATCTAACATTATCAGTTGGTTTTTTCCAGTCATCGTTCATCCACCCTTGTTTGGAAGATCCATATACCGTTTTATAATCCAATTGTTCTTCTGTAGCATCCAGATTATACATCAAATCAAATACATCATCATTAACTTCCTCCGGTTTGCAATTATCTTTATCTACTTTGTTAACAACAACTATTGGTTTTAGTCCTAATTCTAAAGCTTTGCCTAATACAAATCTAGTTTGAGGCATTGGTCCTTCAAAAGCATCAACTAATAATAAAACACCATCTGCCATTTTTAGAACTCTTTCTACTTCTCCACCAAAATCCGCGTGTCCGGGGGTATCGATGATATTTATTTTTACTCCTTTATAATTTACCGAAACATTTTTTGATAGAATAGTTATTCCTCTTTCTTTTTCAAGATCATTGCTATCCAGAATTAAATCTTTCTTTTCTTTTCTTTCATCTATCAGATTACTTTCATGGATTATTTTATCTACTAAAGTTGTTTTACCATGATCGACATGGGCGATTATTGCTATATTTCTTATTGATTGCATTAATTATGTATTTAATTAGAAAAAACAACATTATGCAATGTTGTTTTTTTGATTTGTACAAAAACGGCTGCAAAGGTCTAATTATTTTCGAATAATTTGCTATTACTAAGCAATAATTGTTGAAATTAACGATAGATTATGACTTTTGGTTGATATTTTAGCAAAATATATAGAATTTATTATTAATATGTAAAAAAAATATAAT
>JALVAD010000223.1 GCA_027011385.1 Saprospiraceae bacterium
ACCATATACTTCATATAGTTTTTGGTTTAACTCAATGTTTTTAGTAAGAGTAGCAAAACTAACTTTTGGTTGAAGTCCAAAATCTTTTCTGATAGTATTATAATCAGGAATTCCTCTTTCTCTACCTCTTTGCATATTTATCGCTGCCAAATCCATTCCACCTGCACCGGGAGCACCAAATAGATAATTTCTTACGTCATCAACCATTTTAACATCCAATCCTTGAGCTCTTTGGTGCATCATTCCCAACAAATAAGGTTCTATTTTACCTTTAGTTTCTATTTTTATCATTGAGGGATTAAAGAATCCATCTCTAAGGTATGTATGTCCGTTTTCATAAACACTACAATTGTCATTAAACCTCAAAATGCTTCCGTTCAAAACACTATGGCCATATCTGAAAGATGCAGTTGAAAACAAATTCATGATTTGTGCTTTTACATCTGGATTATATCCATTGTATTCATCAAGATGTACACCGATGGTAGGTAACCATTCATTGTAGGTAATATTTTCTTCTTCAGCTATCACTATGCGTCTCGCTTCTTGGTATAGTCTTTCATCTTCCCATCTAGGATGCGTTTCTGCAAGTTGATCACAAAGTCTATTATGCTCTCTCATAAACAAAGTATGAAGAGTCGTAAGCAAAGGGTTTTCATTTGCTCTTACATCTCCTGCTACAAACCATTTTCCATCCGGAGGAGTAACGGGATGATCCATTGCAGGAGCATTTGGATCTACTGTCGAGTTGTAATAACCCGTAACTGTATTGTATGGTAATAGATTATCTTCTGATGTTTTTAGTTTACCTCCTTCAAAAGTTCTTAACCAATCGGCTCTATCTTTTGTAGATCCATAAACATTGGAGGCATCCAGATAAGCAGTTATCTCATTTGAATATCTACGAGGATTTGCAGGGCTGGTACCGGATAATTCATCATATTTTGATCTTATCAATGGTATAATAGCTGTACCATTTCCTTTCGGGTCAAACCATTTATCTCCTTTAGGAACTTTTATAATAAAAGGTTCATTCCCATCCGGAACCAATGTAATATCGTGATCAACAAATTGTCCCCAGACAAAGCTAAAATCACTAAGCTCAAGATTATCATAAATATCACCATCTTGATCGCATATTTTGTTACTTATATCTCTAGGATTAGGTCTGTCTTGACCTCCAGGTGTAGATATTCCGTCACCAAATCCATTGGATACAGCTGTAATAAGGTGAGCACCTGTTGAACCCCAATCAGGATTTTCAATATTGTTATTTGTTTCGGTAATTGACCTTATTTCCTTAGGTGATGATTCGGCAAAGAAAACTTCTTTTGGAATTGTACTCATACCGGAAGTTCTAGCAATAACATCTCCTAAAGTAGTATTAGTAATTTCTTGTTTTTCTTTGAAGGTAAGTTCAGAATCATTCATATAATAGAATGGGTCACCGTCTCTGATTCTTATAAACTGATCCACAACAATAGTTTGAAGTAATTCGCCAAACATTGAATTAGGTAAATGTTTTTCGGCCAGCATTCCAACCCATGAATCGATATTATTGATATCACCATCATATTGTTCGTATAGTCTTTGGACTAAAACAGGATCATCTGTAATTTGAGTAAAATCAGTATAAGGAGTAAGACCAAAGTTTTTTCTAATCGTATTATAATCAGACAATCCTCTCTCTCTTCCCCTTTGCATATTGATTGCAGCCAAGTCCATACCACCTGCCCCCGGAGGGCCAAATAGCATATTTCTCAAATCATCTATCATTTTGCAATCAACTTCTTGCTGTGTTTGATAGCACATTCCTTTCAAAAAACATTCTACACCTTCACTTTCTCTGATAGAATGAGGCTGGAAAAACGCTTGAGCCAATCTCATATCTCCCCCTGCCATTGGACGTCCGTGCTCATCCATTCTGACTATTTTGCTATTGATAGTACTATGTCCATATCTGAATGCTGAAGCTGAAAATACATTGGATATTTGCGGATTTACATCTGGATCAAATCCAGTGTATTCGGGTAACTTTGAACCTGTCATAAAAGGTAGCCATTCATTCATACAAATTGATTGTTCCAAAGCTCCAACTATTTTTCGTGCTCTTTGGTATATTTGTTCATCTGTCCAATCAGGGTGTTTAGCCTTTATCAAATCGCATTGTCTATTGTGCTCTCTCATAAATGTAGTATGCATAGATGTCAAAAGCACATTTTCATTAGCTCTGATATCACCTGCAACAAACCACTTTTCGTCTCCCGGTATCATGGCCTGAAATGGTGCGTTTGGGTCAACCGGCGCATCATATTCACCTGTTGTAGTATTGTACGGAAGCATATTCCCTTTGGAAGTCTTAAGTTTTCCATCAACAAACTTTCTTAACCATGTCGCTCTTTCTTGATCTGAACCATATACATTAGAAGCATCTAGAAAAGCTGTAATAGCATTAGAAAATTTCCTTGGGTTATCAACCGCTGTTCCCGTTCCTTCGATCGCCTTCGATCTCAAAATAGGAATAATTGCATGACCTGATCCTTCCGGATCCATCCAGGCATCAAATCTTGGAACTTGTACATTTGCAGTCTCATGTTCATCATCCAATACCAAAGTGATATCGTGATCCATAAACTGTCCCCACACAAAAGTATAGTCGCTCAATCCTTTTTTACCGTTAATCAGCCCTTCCTGTGCGAAAATTTCATTACTTATCGATCTGGGATTTTTTCTATTTGGAGCAGCAGGAGCTGACATACCATCTTCATAAGCAACACTTGTCAAAGTAACTAATGTATCATTTGTCGTTCCCCAAGTAGGGTGTTTTGGGTTGGCATTTTTGCCATCAATTGGTCTGTTTTGTGCTAAAATGCTACCGGTTGGTAGAATTAAAGCAATAATAATAACTAAATTAAAAAAGTAATTCTGTCTCATTTTATTATAT
>JALVAD010000224.1 GCA_027011385.1 Saprospiraceae bacterium
GATTGACCAGCAAGTCAAGATCACTGGAAGGTGTCGAACTTCCATCAGCAAAAGAACCGAAAACCCGTATATTACGAACACCGTGCCGTCTGGCTATTTGCAAAATATCAGGAGCATACTGTTCAAAATTTGCCATATCATATCCAACAAGGTGGAATTATTATCTAAATTGCCATGATGTTTCCGGACAAAAGACGCGAAAAATTTTTACAAAGCAAGGCGACTCCTCAATCAAGAAACTCAAGAAACAAAAGACAAGAAACAGCATATAAAAGAAACCAATAAACAAAAAAATTATGTTAATTATCAATTAAATCCATAAGAAACGATTTAAAAAGGGCCTCTATCGGCCCCGGTGTTATTCCTTTCTTGTCAAACCGCTCTACCACAATTCTGTTTCCGGTGGCAATTAGGCTGTCTCTGAAATCGCTCAAAAAGGCCTCTTTTTGTGAATTGTTCATGGACTCATAGTAAAGCATGGCCTTTTCCCTTTTTCTTTCCTCTTGTGCCCTTTTTGCTTCTTTTTGGGCCACCTCAGCTTCTTTTGCCTTGGCCAAGGCTTTCAGCTTTTCCTCATGCTTTATATCAATGAGCGGTTTTTGTTGTTTCCAGCCCTCTTCAATGGCCTTCACTGCAATTCCTGCCGTATTACCAACCTTCTTGCCTTGTGACCGCACCCCTTCAATATATTCTCGGGCTCTTTCTAATGCTTGAATAATGTGTTCATGTCCATATTTCCTGATAAGGTCATCTATTTTTTTCTTTGGAGTAATTCCAAACTCCAACTTTAAAATATCCTCTAACCTGGCGGGAGCCTTGTCACTCATCCCCGGCAGTTCCAGCTGATTATAATCTTTATTTTTCTTCCAAAAAAATTCCAACTCGTGAACTCTACGGCCCTTTTTTATCTGCTTGAAATCAAATTCTATGTCCGTCTTAGCTTTGATATCTTTTTGTGCCGGCAATAAAATTCGGCTCTTAAAATGACCAAATAAACGATATTTATCTTCTGAAATTGCCAGATACGTGCGAAGCCAGGATAATTTTACTTTTGCTGACCTACGTCCATCCACCGCTGCCAAGCCCTGATTATATTTAATAAATTGATATAATCTCAAAGAATAATGACTTTTTAATCTAATTACAGAACGCCGATCACCCCATATTGTAAAATTCCCCTGTAGAGACAAAAGAAAAGGTTTAAGGGAAGGATCAAAACGCATTTCCACATAACCGCCACCGGGAATCCGTGCCGCATAGGAACACCAGGAAACGGAGATGTATTTTTTGTGTCTTGTGCTTGTGTCAATCCACTTAATAATCTTGGTCATCAATCCGGACGTAGCTTTATCAAACTCCTTATACAGGTCTTTACGTTTCAAACCGAGGATATTGGCAAGCTCGCGGATGGAAATACGATACGTTTTAAAATCTTTATCGCTCCGCTTAATTAACGACAACATGTAAAGTACAAGACGCTGTTCGTTAATAGCAAGATGGGGCCATTGTGCTTTTACCAGCAGATCATTAGCCGTGGCCATCTGAATAACATCTTCAGTCTGGTTCGTGGGGATATGTATATTTTTCTTTTCATCCATATCAATTTACCACGTTAGCTTTGAGCAATAAATCATAATTAGTAAATGCTATCACCTTTAATATCACACGACAATAAAAAAAGTGATACTAAATATTAGGACGACCCTGTTTTTGTGATAGTTCACCCTGTTTTTGTGATAGTTAGAAAGATTTATCCAGATAACACTTTAATATAATTGAAATAAAACCAAAAAAGATAGTTCACCCTGTTTTTGTGATAATTCACCCTGTTTTTGTGATAATTCACCCTGTTTTTGTGATAATTCACCCTGTTTTTGTGATAATTCACCCTGTTTTTGTGATAGTTAGAGCAACTATATCAAATAATTTCAATATATTACCTCCTCTGTAATGCAGAATATTTAATATTAAATAAAGCAGCATGCTGTTTGCTTTATTTTAAAATTCGTTTATTTCATCATCAAAATCAAACGCCAGGCATACCCGGTAATCTTCAATCCATATTGCCGGGCAGCCGGAGGGATGGATTGAAGAATTTTTTCAGCATCACTCGCCGTGATCCTGGAACTGTCAAATGGAAAATAATGGATAGCGATGATGGAATTTGGTCGGAATAATTTTGGGGTGATTTGCCCTGTCAGGGTCTTCTTTTTCCCGCCGGCTTTTTTATCTCTCACAATGACAAATGTATCCGTCCGGGCATCCTGAACACATGGCACTTTGTAGGTGTATTTCTCCTGCCGGATAATCAGTTTTTCATCATGCTTTTCATTGGTCTGACCAAAGGCCGTTGATGTGCAGCAAAATCCTGTCAGGATGACCAGGGCCAAAAATGCCATGTGTTCTTTTCTCATTTTTCGATCCGCGTTTTTGAAGATCAAAGAAACTTCGTTTCTTTTTCTTTGTCAGCCGGTTTTTGAAGATGTTTTTTCCTGCAATCGCAGGTGATATACCTTTTGTCTAATTCGGTAGAGGCGCTTGATGTGTCCCCTGTTCAATTTGAAATTGTAGGTCAATTCTATCTCTGATATGAGCTTGCTCATTGAGAGTCTTTTGCCTTTTTCCAGATTTTTGAACCGGGCAAAAGCGTATCTTTCCCACTTGGTTTTCAGGTCGGCTTTCTCCAAAAATGCAAGCCGCTTTTTGTACGAAAGTTGACTAAGCTGAAACCGCAGATAATCCATTTTCAACCAGAGCTTTTCCAGGGCGGCCAGGATAATAAAATCCTGTTCGGTCAATGGGTCGTGGATAATGTTTTCAGCGGTTAAAAAACGCATGGTTTTAGGGGTAGTGACAGGGTCGGTGCCATGATCCGCCATTTTACCATTTAACTCATTATAGTTTCGCTGTTATAGCTCATTCATGTACACATCCCGTATC
>JALVAD010000225.1 GCA_027011385.1 Saprospiraceae bacterium
GTTTTGTATAATCAATAGTTACGTAATAAACAGAAGTTAAATATTTGCAATTATTTGACATTAAGTAGATTTATTAATAACTTTATTGCTCAAATGTACTGATATGAATAGAAAATATATTTTGTTTATTTCAATTTTGATTTCTTTTTTTTCATGTAAGTCAATGGAACAAAGTTTCGATGATTACAAAGGAAAAGTAATCACAATTGGTTTTGGAGGAGGATTTACCGGAGAGTACAAGGAGTATTCCTTGCTTGAAAACGGTGATATGTTTTTGTATAATACCCTAACTAAAAAGAGAGACTATTTGGGAAAAGTAGAGAAGAATGTAGCGGAACAAATGTTTGAAAATTCCAAAATGCTTAATCTTCCCAAGAGAAAGTTTAATAAGCCCGGGAATATGAATAAGTATATCATATATAGGATTAATCATGTTGAAAACAAGATTTTGTGGTCAAATAGTAAAGATATTGATAGTGATTTAAATACCTTTTATAAGGTTTTTTTAAATAATGTAAAAAAATATAAATAAGATGAGAAAATATATATTTACCATAGCATTTGTTCTAGCAACGGTCACATTGAGCTTTTCTCAAATCCAAGTTTTTAAATCCGATAACAGTGGAGCTTCAGATGATGAAAAGCTTACAATTCCTTCTTCAGAATATAATAATATAAAGAATATATTAGGTGTCAATAGTCAGAATCAAAATCGTCAGACTAATGTTTTTAATGTTAATTCAATTGAAATGGATCAGTTTGAACAAGATCGTTTGTTATCAAATGTTGCTTTTTTGAAGGGAGTTAAAAGAGAGATTCCATTAAGTATCAGTATGAATAATATAAGTGAACTGATAAGTGAAAACAGTTCTGACAGGGAGATCGCTTACAAAATATTAAAATTTAAAAATTATAATAAAGTATTAAAAATATCCAATATTGATAATTTGCATATCGAAAGTATAATTACTGATAATTTGGGTATGACTCATGTGAAGATGAATCAATATTTGCGCGGATTGATGATATATGGTGGGCAATTATATGTCCATTTTACTAGAGGAAACGGTATTGAAAATCCAACTGCATTTATAAATGGAAATTGGGTTAAATCCGAAGACATTAATGGTCAAAAAGAAAAAGAGGGCAGTACTCCTATAATAATTGATGAGTTTAAGATATCGAGAGATGACGCTATTGCAAATGTAAAAGATATTTTGAGGGATGATAAAATCAAAGTAAGAAATCTATCCGAATTTGCTAAATATCTTATTAAAGAGGAGCAGTGGCAAACTCAAAAAGTTTACTATCCTAAAAAAACAGGTGATGATATCGAATTTATCCCTGCCTTTGTAGTTAATGTAATAGCAGATGCGATACATAGATATAGGGTTATTATCAATGCCTTAAATGGAGAAGAAATTCTTAAACACGATTTACATTGTAGTTTTATAGATGAAAAATTGGCAAGCCCTCCTCCCGCGGGAAGCGTTGTTGCTCATGCTAAGGATTTGAATGGAGTAAATAGAGAATTTCACGCATACCAAAATGGCAATGATTATTATTTGTTGGATATTTCGCGCTCTATGTTTGATGCAGCCGGTAGTCAATTGCCGGACAACCCCAAGGGAGCTATATGGACTATAGATGCACAAAACACTCATCCAAATAATTCGAATTTTAGTGATAAATTAAGCCACGTATATTCTAATAATAATACCTGGACCTCCCAAACATCTGTATCTGCACATTTCAATGCAGGATACGCGTATGACTATTACAAAAACGTTTTCTCAAGAAATTCGATTGATGGCAAAGGAGGAAGTATAGTTTCGATAATCAATGTTTCTGATGAAGATGGTAGTTCTATGGGAAATGCTTTTTGGGGTGGTTCAGCAATGTATTATGGAAATGGTGATGCCAATTTTAGTAGTCCTTTGGCAAGAGCTTTGGACGTATCAGGTCATGAGCTAACTCATGGTGTTATTCAAAACACTGCTGATTTGGAGTATTATGATGAATCAGGAGCTATCAATGAATCTTTTGCTGATGTATTTGGAGCAATGATGGATAGAGATGATTGGAAGATGGGAGAAGAAGTGGTCAATACCAATACTTTTCATTCAGGTGCTTTAAGGGACTTGAGTAATCCTCATAATGGCGGTAATAGTCTTGGAGATCCTGGATACCAACCTGCACATACTAGTGAGCAATATAAAGGTGATCAAGATAATAAAGGAGTGCATATAAATAGTGGAATTCCTAATTTTGCATTTTACAAATTTGCCAAAAAAGTTGGGAAAGATAAGGCGGAAAAAGTATATTATAGAGCATTGACTTACTATCTTACAAAATCTTCACAATTTGTAGATTTGCGAGTAGCGATTGAAAAATCAGCAAAAGACTTGTATGGTGAACAAGAGAAACAATTTGCTTCTCAAGCATTTGAAGCAGTTGGAATCGGTGGCTCTAGTTCGGGAGGGTCAGGCACTAATAATAGTCAAAAAGATTTAGCTAAAAATCCGGGAAATGATTATGTCTTAGTGACGGGAGAACAAGGAGAAGCTTTATATTTATTTGATGGAGCTGGACAAATTTTAGGGAATCCCTTATTGAGTACTCCTTATGGAATAAAGAGCAGACCAAGTATTTCAGATGATGGTTCTATTATTGTTTTCGTTGGAAATGATAAAAAAATACATATGGTTTCAGATTGGAATTCAGGTAATATTAAAGATGTTATTATTCAGGATCAACCTATTTGGAGAAATGTTGTGATAGCAAAAGATGGAAGCTTGATTGGTGCACTTACCGATGAAGTGGATTCTAAGATAAATGTTTATAGCGTACAATTAAAAAAGTGGAAAGAATTTCAATTGGTAAATCCTACATCTGCTCAGGGAGTAGAACTAGGAAATGTTAATTTTGCTGATGCTATGGAATTTGATTATTCAGGTGAATGGATAATGTACGATTGTGAGAATTCGGTTGGTGATAATATCAAATATTGGGATATAGGTTTTATCAATGTATGGAATAATGCTACTTCAAATTTTGCTGATGGTAGAACGAATAAATTGTTTTCAGGGCTATCAAATGACATAAGCATTGGAAACCCTACATTTTCAAAAATTTCACCATACATAATTGCATTTGATTATCTTGAAGGTGATAAGTACTATTGTGTAGGAGCAAATGTTGAGACGGGAAAAGCCTCTGTTATATACGAAAACACGGATTTAAACTATCCTACATTTTCAAATGATGATAAGCATGTGCTTTTTGAATATACCAATGATTCATCACAGAAGTTTATAGGGCAAGTTGATGTGGACAATACAAAAATTAATCCTGTAGCCAATTCTGCAAAATATTTTTCAAATTATTATGAACTTAAATGGCCGATTTGGTTTAGTGACGGTACAAGGAAATTAACAGCTAGTAGTGATGACTTACCGGTGTGTACGGGCGTGTCAAAGACCTCATTGTACCCAAATCCTGTCTCAAAAGGTATCTTGTCAATAAGAACCGACGATTTTGACTCTAGAGCAATGGTCACAATTTATACTATTCTTGGGAATAAGATGATCTCAAAAGAGGTGGATTTTAAAAATAAATTTGAGGATGTAAACATTAGTGCTCTAGATAAAGGTAATTATATTCTTAGGATAAATGACGGCAAAAAATCATATGTCGGTAAATTTGTGGTCGTAAAATAATTCTTCCTTTATCCTCAACCCGCGATGAAATAATCAATGTGCGGTTAGGTACAAAATATGGGCAAAAAATCTTTACTAACTAAAACGCGTGCCGTAGGTTCGCAATAGCGCCCGACTTAACAAAATTTCAAAAATTGTCTGTTTTTGGGCAGACACTATATATCCTTGCTTAGAAACTGTATTCTTTCAAACTTATTAATATCTGTTCCGTATTTTTTTTGGATATTACCTTGGAAATCGGAGATGCTATTATATCCTTTTCTTTTCATCCACCGCTCCATTTCAAAAAGAATAGTCTCCAAATAGCTAATGCCATTTTGGAATAGGGTAGAGCAAAGTTGAGTTGTATTTGCACCTGCTAATAATTGTTTGATTACTCCCGTATGAGTGTGTATGCCTGTACCGGCCGATATGTCACAATTTACTTTATTTGCCAATAGTGCTACCCATCTTAAGGTTCTTGTTGCCTCAGTAGGTCCGCTTAATATATTGGTTTTGATGATTTCTTCAGTTTCGATATTAATATCAGGTCTATAGAATCTGTTGAATAATACAAGACCGTCAACACCTTGCTTATCCAATTTGTGAGCCATACCAATGATATTTGTAAAATAACTACCCAATTTAATACTGACAGGGATATTGACATTCTTTTTTACGCTCTTAAATATATCACAATACCTGTCATTAATTTCAGTGCAAGTTGTATATTTATCAAACGGGATGATAGCGATATTTAACTCAATAGCATCTGCACCGGCTTCCTCAAACTTTGATGCGTAATTAGTCCATTCCGAATCGGTAACACAGTTGATACTCGCAATAACAGGAATATCTAATTTTGCTTTGACATCCGCTATCAAATCCAATAGTTTTTTCATTCCGAATTCAGTAGAATGTTTTTGTAAGTGTTGAATAGCTTCAGGGAAATAATGGTATTTTGGGTCTTGGTCTTTCAGGCGAGTTGAATCCACTAGTAATTGCTCTTCAAAAATAGATTTTGTAACTATAGCACCTGCTCCCATTTCAGCGCAGAACTTAATGCTTTCAAATTCTTTTGTTATTTTTGAACTACTAACGACTAAAGGGTTCTTGAGATTTATTCCGAGATAATTTGTACTAAGATCCATAATATTTATTTTTATTTTGATATATTTGAAAGACGAAATTCGTCAATAAGTTTTTGTCTATTTTGCAATTGCTTTTTAATAAACACCAAAGAAGAAGATAGATTTTTTTTAGCATCTGTGGTTAATCCTTCTTTGAATTTCCAATCATAACCTTTGATATGCAATAGATATGTGGCCGGATTTTTATCAAATAGCTCTTTACACAGATAATATATATATCCGGGAGAAGCCTCATGGGATGTAAAAGAAATATCTGCCGATTCATCAATCTTTGTTAATACAAAATCATCGATATCTTCCATTGAAGCATCTACAAATATCACTAAATCCATTTCAGAAATATTATGTGCATCTTCAATATTCAATTGATAATTGCAATCAAATTCAAAGCCCTCTAGGTTTTGCCTATTAATCCAAACTTTTAATTCATTTACAAAAGCACAGCCTAATCCGTCATCTCTTCGTCCGGGATTACCAAATGCATATATCAATGTTTTGATTGTTTTCACAATTTAAGTCCTTTTTTTATCAATTACAATATCATTACTGTCCTTAAGTGTTAATTCCAAGGGCATCTGTCCAAGAGCATGAGTGGCGCAACTAAGGCAAGGGTCATACGCCCTGATAGCTACTTCCACCGCATTCATCATCGGTTCTGTGATTTCTGTTTGTCCGTTCATCATTTCTTTTGCAGCAGCATTTACCGCCATATTCATCGGGTCATTGTTATTGGTTGTTGACACGATAAGATTAGCCATTTCTATTTGGTCATTTTTATTTATTCTATAATGGTGGAATAGTGTTCCACGAGGTGCTTCTATGACACCAACCCCTTCAAATTGTTTTTCTCCTTTTGTTACTAACTCTCCCGATAATATATCCGGATCATTTAATAGTTGTTTCATCATTTCAGCTGCGTGTAATACTTCAATGAGTCTTGCCCAATGGTAATGCATCGTTGAATTATTGGGTTTACCTTTTGTATAATGCTTAAATTCTTCAAATTCCTTCTGAGCTAATTCAGTAGGTATAAAATCACAGGTATTAAGTCTGGCTAAGGGACCTACGCGATACCATCCTTTTTCTTTACCGAGATGTTTTAAATAAGGAAACTTCATATAAGACCAATTCTTCACGCCCTCAACTATGTATTCATTATAGTTTTGATAATCTATTCCATCTAAGATTATCTCGCCATTAGCATCAACAGCCCGTATTTTGCCGTGATATAAATCCAATGCACCATCTTCCCTCACTATGCTCAAATGATTTGAAGGAAAAGAAGCAAAATTATCGATAAAATCCCTGTTTTCTTTTTGGTAATTTTTTAGAAATTCCAATGCTTCCAAAGACCAAGCTATCATTTGGTCTATGTTTTGGCCGTCTTTTCCCTTGAGAAAACTATCTCTTTCTGCGATAGTGAGGTGTTTATTGATTCCTCCGGGTATGGCTCCTGTACCGTGAATCTTCTTTCCGGAAGTTGCTTTGATAATCTCCTGTCCGAATTTACGCATCATCACACCCATTACAGCTAAATGTTTGTTTTCTTTGGCGATTCCAATTATATTTCTTATATCAGGAGCAGCATCAATACCAAATAATAAATCAGGGGATGCTAAATGGAAGAAATGCAATACATGTGATTGAAACATTTGTCCGTAATGCATGAGTCTCCTCATTTTTTCTCCTGTTGCTGTTAGGTCTGAACCCGTACCTGCACCTACTATAACATCAATTGCCTTTGCAGCTGCCAAATGATGACTTACGGGACAAATACCACATAGCCTTTGAACCAATACGGGAGCTTCCCAATAGGGTCTTCCTTGAATAAAACGTTCGAATCCTCTAAATTCTACAATATGCAGTCTGCTCGTTTTTACATTATTATTTTCATCCAAGTAAATAGTTACTTTTCCATGTCCTTCGACTCTAGTTACCGGATCAATTGTTATTTTTTTTGACATTTTTTCCTCTTTATTTTTTTTTACCAAATAGCGGTTTTAAAATTCTCAATTTATTTAATTATCCTATCTGTGACTTTTATTTTAATCTTGATTTAATCGTATTTAAAGCTGCTATATTCCAATTTTAATTCTTGCCCTGTTGCTAATGCTAATAGTGCATCCCAGATCAGATCCGCTCTTGGTGGACAACCCGGAAGAAAATAGTCTACTTTGACCACTTCGTGACAAGGGTAAACCTTATTTAATAGTATCGGCAATTCCTCATCATTTGGCAAAATGCCTTCGGGATTGTAAGTTGACGGACCATCCAGATATGCTTCTTTCAGGCATTCCTCGATAGGGATATTGTTTCTCATAGCAGGAAGACCGCCCATGATTGCGCATTCTCCCAGTGAAACAAGAATCCGGCAATTATCCCTAAAATATTTCAGGATATGCACATTTTCACTATTGCAACATCCTCCCTCTATTATTCCGATATCAATAGGCTTAGTGAATTTTTTTATATCGGTTACAGGGGATTTGTTAAAATCTACCAGTTCGATTAATTCCAAAATCCTGTCGTCTATATCCAAGATTGACATATGGCATCCAAAGCATCCCGCTAATGAAGTTGTTGCTATTATTGGTTTACTCATTTTTGAATTTTTTTGATTTTTTAATCATTTATAATTGTCAATTCAGAACCTATTTGGGCATTATCATATTTTCTATTTCCAATTGGTTCTTCAAATCCGATTTCTTTTTTCAATATACAACCAACAGGACAATTATTCATCGCTGTCAATGCTTCCTCATCAGTCATCTCCATGGCCAAATCAGGATCAAGTATAATTTTTGCTTTATATCCTCGCCCTTCGATAGCGAAGTAGTTTTTACCATCTTTGTTTTTAATCGTCCTTACGCATCTTTTGCATAGAATACATCTGTTTCTTTCCAAATATATTTTTGGACTCGAAGCATCAACTTCTTTCTCTTCAAAAATAAATGGAAATCTAGGAGCCATTATTCTATAGCTGTAAGATAGAGCTTGAAGTGTACATTTTCCACTCTTTTCACACGAGGGACAATAATGATTACCTGTAACAAATAAAGATTCAAGTATTAGTTTTCTGAAATCTGTTATTTCATCGATGTCGTTTTCTACTACTATACCTTCTTGTACTTTTGAAGTACATGCAGTCATAAACCGGCCATTGGATTTAATAGTACACAAACGACAAGAGCCGGAAGGAATTACGGATTTCAAGTGGCACAAAGTCGGGATAAATACTCCATTTTGTTCTGCGGCTTCTACCAAATTCATGCCTTCCTCAGCGGTACATTTTTTACCATCAATGGTAAAACTTACTTTTTTAATGCTTTTTTTCATTTCGTTTAAATTTATACTGCGGGGTATCGAGATACGGCTTTTGCTCCTGATATTATTGCTTTATCAAGGTCAAATGTCGTATCGTACTCTTTCCCTTTTTGAATTAATGCTTCATATTCGTGTCTGAAATTTTCCAAGCCGGATAATATAGGATTGGCTGCGGATTGTCCAAGACCACATCTGTTTACTTTTCTCATTTGTAGTCCCCATTGCTTAAGATCGATCAAATCATTTTCAACACCGCGACCATCTATTATTTTCTGTAATTTCTTGCTTAAAATCACCGTCAAGTTTCTGCATGGCCCGCATGATCCGCAAGATTCATCAATAAAGAAGTCCGTGAATTCTTTTGTTATTTCAATTATATTTCTTGAATGGTTAAATACGATAATAGCACCTCCTGTGCTCAAATCTTCATAGGCTATTTTTCTGTGAAATTCATTTTTACCTATCAATTTTCCCGAAGGACCTCCAACCTGAACTGCTTTGACATCATGAGCTCCTGCCATTTCCAATAATTCTCTTATGGTGATACCCCATTCTACTTCAAAAACTCCCGGATATAATACATCACCTGAAATACTGAGTAATTTAGTTCCGGATGATTGCTTGGTTCCCATCGCTCTATACCATTCAGCTCCTTTGTTAATTATTTTTGGAATAGCACAGAGAGATTCAACATTGTTGATAGAACTCGGATTTTGTAGATATCCTTTTTCTACCGGAAATGGAGGTCTGTTTCTCGGTTCACCCCTTTTACCTTCACATGACTCCAGTAGTGCTGATTCCTCACCACAAACATAAGCACCTGCTCCTAATTGTATTCTTATATTAAAATCGAATCCTTGTTTACCCTTGATGTCTTTTCCCAGAATCCCAAGCTCTTCTGCTTCTTTTATGACATTTTTGAGATAGGGTAGAAGATATTCGTATTCGTACCTTAAATATATTATTCCATTTGAAGCACCTATAGCATAAGCTGCTATTAGCATTCCGACAATGACTTTTAGTGGTTCTTCGGTCAGAATCACTCTGTCTTTGAATGTGCCCGGTTCTCCTTCATCGGCATTACAAATAATATGTTTTGGGCTTCCTTTTGACTGTTTGCAAAATTGCCATTTCAATCCTACAGGAAAACCTGCACCGCCCCTGCCTCTAATATTTGAATCTTTCACCAACTCTATTACTTCGACAGGAGTGTAAGTGAATAGTTTTTCCACAGTATCTTCCCAACTAAATCCCGAGAATATAACACGACCTCTTCTGTTAAGATTATTAGTGACCATGCTATTGATTAGGCTTTCTTGGTTATGACCATCTCCAAAACTATTTATAAGGTCTGCCGGATTTTTGCCCTTTCTAAATTCTTTAATAATTTCTCTTACTCTATATGTTGTGATTTTTGGGAAAACTACACCATTAATGATTGCAGCAGGTTCTTGATCACCCATACCTATATCTGATGTACTGTATAAGCCAAATAAACCATCTTTCGAAATAGAATTAAATTTAGTTTTTGTAGCATTTTCAAAAGTCATTGCTATTTTATCCCTGCCGAACATCTTTGCGACTATGCCGTTATTAAGGTATATATTATACTTTGCCGATTTATTCCTTTTGAATAAATGATAAAATGATAAGGTTTGGACAACATCGACTGATGATATTTTGAAAAAATTGGCAATTTGATTTATTGCATTATCATCGATATGCCCAACAGACTTTTGTATGTCATGAAGAATATCCATCATACGACTTTTGTCATTATATTTTTCTAAGATGTTTTTTATATTATTACTCATATTTAATACTCATTTATTAAAATTAAATGTAATTTCTACCGGCAAATCTATTATTGATATCGTTACCAATCAATAGCTAAAACATTTTTGGAATAATTCTAAATTATATTTTGTTTGACTAAAAATACCAGGAGCTTAGCAAAATAATATAGTGTTGTATTATTATTTTCGAGATTAAATAC
>JALVAD010000226.1 GCA_027011385.1 Saprospiraceae bacterium
TATCTAAATTCCTATGTTTATATAGGTCGTCCATATGAAGCTGGTATCTTAAAAAGATATAATCCGATAGTCACAGGAATAATTCAAGATCCTGAAATAATTATGCAGAATAATTTACGGATTGGGATGAATAAAAAAGCTGCTTTAAATAGGTTATTTGTAAATTCTTTTGTAGCAAAATATAGAGCACAAATGCTTTTTGCAGATACATTAATATTATCAGATCATTGGAGTATTATGAAACATACAATTATTTTTAATAATGAAAAACTTCAGTCTGTAGAAATGGAGTATATGCCTGAAAAAAGGTACTTAGAACTAATGAATCCAAATAAAATATGAAAATGACAAATTATCAATTGATAGTATTTTAGACCGTCTCAATCATTGACTCTATAATTATAGAAAAACAATAAAACATTTTAATTTTGGCAAAGAAATAATTAACCAATTGAATTAGTGAATCCAAAGTGGATAAATAAAAAAGTTAATTTTATTAACAAACCCCTGTTAAAACAATACGGTTGAAAAAACGAATCATTATATGCAAGACTTTCTCACAAAAGCTCTAAACCAAAAAATAAGTTCCATATCCCCTGTTTCCGGTGGTGACATCAACGATGCATTTAAGATCGTAACAGAATCTAATACGTTTTTTGCTAAAGTAAATTCTAATCCGGTATCAAAAGATATGTTTGAAAAAGAAGCATTGGGATTAGAGCTATTGAAAGACAAAGCTCAAATAAGTGTTCCGGAAGTTATTTCAACAGGGATAATTGACAGGAAAAGCTATTTGATATTAAATTGGATTGACAAGGGTAAATTTACTGCTATAACCAATGAAAGCATTGCCCGGCAACTTGCCAAACTACACAAAATGACATATGATTACTTTGGATTGAATTACGATAATTATATTGCTACTTTATATCAAAAGAATACTTGGAATAAAGATTGGCTGGAATTCTATTTCTCCAACAGAATAGAATATCAGTTGCGTTTAGCTATAGATTCAAACCTGATGCAAAAGAGTTATATCAATAAAGTGGAATTGATGTTTTCCAGGATAGAACCCGATTATCCCATTATATTACCTGCTTTAATTCATGGGGATTTATGGAGTGGGAATTTTATGGTTGACGGCAAAAACCAAGCTGTATTTATTGATCCTGCGATATATTATGGCAATCGAGAAATGGATATTGCCATGATGAAATTATTCGGTGGTTTTGGCAGTGATGTATTCAAAATATATGACCAAATATTTCCCCTGGAGCATTTATGGCAAAGCAGAGTGAAATTTCATCAGTTGTACTATATTTTGGTTCACGTAAATTTATTTGGTGGAGGATATGTGAATTCTGCAGAGAATATTATTGATTATTATGTTTAGGGAAAGATACAAGTAAACTCCCCTTCTCCCCTTGATTTCTATCCTCACCCCCCACTGAAATATTCATATATGAATTTCACAGGGCAAGCTTGCCCTCTCCTTTTAATACGAATCCCTTTCCCTTTGAAAATCAAATAAAAGGAGAGGGAAGCTTGTGTCCGGTTGTCAGTGAAAACACTTTTGTTTCCTCTATGTGACTAATGCAAAATCTAAATCCCCATTAAAAAAGTCAATAGCCAATCACAAAGTTTAAGCACCTGCCTTCCCCCCTTCTCCTTTTACTAATAATTCTATACATAAAGATAACTCAATAAAAGGAGAAGGGGCCGGGGGTTGAGGTTGGAGAACGAAAGGAGAGGACACTCGTTATTCAAAACTTAGTACTATCGCTCTTACACTCAATTCTTTAACCTATAACTATCCGGCTTCAAAGTTACTCCTTACAGGTCGTACTTTTGAGTCCTAAGTACGTTTTAATTTTTAAATCAAATCATAAATCACCATTAAAAAAGTTCATAAGCTAGTCCGAAAGTTTAAGCATCTGCCTTCCCCCCTTCTCCTTTTAAGAAAAATTCAATATGCAAAGATAGCTCAATAAAAGGAGAAGGGGCTGGGGTTGAGGTCAAAAAACGAAAAGGAGAGGGAAGCTTGTGTCCAGTCGTTTATAAAAACTCTTTAATTTCCTTTAGGCGATTAATCATTGTCTAGAAATAATAATCCTATTGAGTCAAAAAATATCATCTCATAATCTAATTCACAATTAAAAAATTTATAAGCTAATCCGAAAGTTTAAGCACCTGCCCTCTCCCCTTCTCCTTTTACAAATAATTCAATATGTAAAGATAGCTCAATAAAAGGAGAAGGGGCTGGGGGTTGAGGTTAGAAAACGAAAGGAATCGATATTCGATATTCAATACTTTAAACTTTACACTTTAGTCTTTAGCCTTTTTATAACCCTGCTTCATAATCACTCCTTGCAGTCGTGCTTTAGAGTCCTAACCCGAATTATTCACCACTTTAATTTATATATTGGGCTATATTCTTGAAAATATATGTGTTATGTTCGAAATAATAAAAAAATTAATACCCAAAAATTGGGGTAACGTTTGCTTCTATCTTTATGCATCTGTTGCGTTACGAAACACTTGAAATATAATAATATATCTTCGTATTTCGATGCTTTACATCTACATAAAGCTAAAAGAATGAATAATTCGGGCTAAGTCTACCTTATTCTAATTTGATCATCGAGTGTCTCCGACCTCGATGGTACAAAAACCCTTTCATTTCTTGATACAATCACTTTTCTTAATAGACTTTATACTTTATATTTTAATTTAAGTATCTTTGCGCTCATATGGAAAAAATGGAAAAAATAAGAAATTTTTGCGTAATAGCGCATATAGATCACGGCAAAAGTACTCTGTCTGACAGATTGTTGGAATACACAAGTACTATCTCAGAAAGAGATATGCAAAATCAAGCATTGGATGATATGGATCTTGAAAGAGAGAGGGGTATAACCATAAAAAGCCATGCTATTCAGATGTATTACGAAAGAGAAGGTGATGCAACATACACTCTTAATTTGATAGATACTCCGGGACATGTTGATTTTTCTTATGAAGTATCAAAGTCTATTGCTGCTTGTGAAGGAGCTTTGCTAATTGTCGATGCAACCCAAGGAATTCAGGCACAAACTATATCAAACTTGTATTTGGCTATTGAGAATGATTTGGAAATAATTCCTATTATCAATAAAATAGATATGCCAAATGCTATGATCGATGAGGTTATGGAGCAGATATTGGATTTAACCGGTTGTGAGTTGGAAGATATTCTTTTGGCTAGCGGGAAAACCGGAGAAGGTATTGAAGGCATATTAGAAGCTATTGTTGAAAAAGTGCCTGCTCCATCCGGTGATATTGATGCTCCTCTTCAAGCCTTGATTTTTGATTCCGAATTTAATTCTTACAGAGGAGTGATTGCATATTTTCGTATTTTTAATGGTAGAATAAAAAAAGGTGACAAAATTAAATTTTACCATACTAACAAAGAATATACGGCTGATGAGGTTGGAATTCTTCAGATGGATAAAGTTCCTCAAAAAGAAATGTTGGCAGGCAATGTTGGCTATGTAATAACAGGTATTAAGGAATCTAAAGAGATTAAAGTTGGAGATACTATAACTCATGTCAATAATCCTTCGAAAGAACCTATTGATGGATTTGAGGATGTAAAACCAATGGTTTTTGCAGGGATATACCCAATGGACAATGAAGATTTTGAAGATTTAAGAGATAGCTTAGAAAAATTGCAGCTAAATGATGCTGCATTGGTCTGGGAACCTGAAACATCAAATGCATTAGGATTTGGATTTAGATGTGGATTCCTTGGATTATTGCATTTAGAAATAGTTCAAGAAAGACTTTCAAGGGAATTTGACCAAGAGGTTTTGACTACTGTTCCTAACGTGACCTACTATGCTTATACCACCAAAAAAGAAAAATTAATAATTCATACTCCCAATGATTTACCAGACCCAACATCATTAGACTATGTCGAAGAACCATATATAGTAGCTCAGATTATATCAAAACCGGAATTTATAGGGCCGATTATGAATTTGTGTTTGGATAAACGTGGAGAATTAACAAGTCAAAATTATCTTACACAGGATAGAGTAGAATTGATGTTTGATATGCCTTTGGCAGAGATTGTTTTGGACTTTTATGACAAACTTAAATCTATTTCCAAAGGATACGCTTCATTTGACTACCATCCTAAGGAATTCAGAAGATCTGATTTAGTGAAAATGGATATTCTTCTGAACAGTGAGAAAGTAGATGCTTTTTCATTCTTAATCCATAAAGAAAAGGCAAGAGGTATGGGGTTAAAAATGGTAAAAAAACTTAGAGAATTGTTGCACAAACAACAGTTTAAAATAGCAATACAAGCTGCAATTGGTCAAACTATTGTAGCTAGAGAGACTCTTTCTGCTTTGAGAAAGGATGTTACGGCTAAATGTTACGGTGGAGATATTACAAGAAAGAGAAAGCTATTAGAAAAACAAAAGAAAGGGAAGAAAAGGATGAGACAATTTGGTTCCGTGCAAGTTCCTCAAAAGGCATTTATCGAGGTATTGAAGTTTGATGAGTGATTGCGACAGGACGATGGTGCGAATGATTGCGAGGGTTGCGACTAGTACGATGGTGCGAAGAGGATTGCGAAGGTTGCGATGAGGGTTGCGACTTTGGTGATGAGGATTGCGTTGGGTGCGACTAATGCGAAGAGTTGAGAATATTTGCGATATTTGCGAAGAGGATTGCGGTGTTGCGATGGGTGCGATAGTGCGATGGGTTACGAGTGATTTCGACGACAGTGAGCGTTGCAACTTCCCCCTATCATTTTTCGTAACAACGTGAAGAAAAATTATAAGGGGGAGTGTAGAGCATTTTGCGGGATGGATGAGGGGGCTGTTGTGCAGAGAAATAGCGAAGAGGATTGCGATAGGTTGCGATGAGGATTGCGAAATATTGCGATAGGTTGCGATGGGTTTGGAATTACATTGATAGATATATACATTATTAGAGATGCATACAATTGAACCATATTTTAAATGGCGTGATTATTACACGGCAGAGTCTGATGAAAGATCTCCTTTTTTTGGTCGTTCTTATGACGAATTTGGTTTTACAAATGCTATTTATGATTATCTAATACATCCACAATGGGATGATTTTGGCTCTCAGACTTTGTATATGAAGATTCTTTGGATTGATTATTCCAAGAAATATGCGATTATTGAGTTTATTGGTGAATGGAATGATGTATTGTACAATGATATCATGAATTTAAAACGAAATATTGTAGATCATTTAAATAAAGAAGGGATTTTCAAATATATTTTGATTGGTGATAATGTTTTGAATTTCCATGCAGATGATGACAGTTATTATCAAGAATGGAATGAAGATGTCGCTGAAGAAAATGGGTGGATAGTCTGTCTTAATTTGCTTGAGCATGTGATGGAAGAGATGATAGAATATCATTTGGATTATTATTTAAAAATAGATGATGAATTAAATAATTTGGATTGGCGAGTAATGAAGCCGGATTATCTTTTTGCTATTATTGATAAATATTTGGAAATTAAAAGTATCGAATGAAACATAAAGCAGGATTTATAAATATAATTGGTAAGCCCAATGTAGGCAAATCTACTATTCTCAATAAGATTATAGGTGAAAAAATGTCTATAATTACCAGTAAACCCCAAACTACAAGACATCGTATATTTGGCATTTATAATGATGAAGAGTACCAAATCGTTTTTTCAGATACACCGGGTTTCATCAATGATCCGCATTATGAGTTGCAAAAATCTATGAACAAATTCGTTTATTCTTCTTTTGATGATGCTGACGGGATACTATTCATTGTAGATGTATTTGATGATTTTAAATACAATCAAAAATTTTTAGAAAGATTGAAACAAATCGAAGTGCCTAAATTTTTAGTAGTAAATAAAATGGATCTGGGAGAGCAAGAGAAAATCAAAGAACTTATAAATAAATGGTATGAACTTATAAAATTTGATGATGTATTTGTAACATCAGCCAAACTCGGATTTAATACTGATGAAATAATTAATAAGGTAAAGCAAATAATTCCTGAGAGCCCTCCTTTCTATCCAAAAGAACAATTTACTGATAAAACCGAAAGATTTTTTATTGAAGAAATTATTCGGGAAAAGATTCTCACTCTGTACAAGCAAGAAGTCCCCTACTCTGTTGAAGTGGAAGTTGAAGAATGGGAAGTTACAGAAAAACGCGGAGCACCATTTATATTTATCAGAACTAATATCTTTGTGTCCAGACGAACACAAAAACAAATAATCATTGGAAAAGGAGGTGAAAAAATAAAAAGATTAGGTATAGAAGCTAGAAAAGATATTGAAAATTTTCTTGATACCAGAGTTCACCTTGAATTATATGTAAAAATATTAGAAAATTGGAGAGACAATGAGAAGAATCTAAAAAGGTTTGGGTATAATCATTGATGACGATATCTATTCATAAAGGAGATTCGTATACTCCTCCGAGGCAAAGGTTTTCAACCTTTCGCCGAATAAATTCCTTATTTATCTAAAGTATTTATATATGGTGCTACTCTTCCTTGTGCTGATATTGCAATTGATCCGCTATGATGTCTGAATATCTGTATGAGTTAACAGTAGTACTATCTATTTTTGAACCATCTAAAGATTTTTCCCAAATTATTTCACTTTTGAATTTTTCCTGAAACAACTTTTCTTTTTTTTATCATTTTTTCTGTTTTATGTGTAAAAAGTAGAAAATAGTAGGCTAAGATAATACCAGTCAATTCTCCTATCCAAAAAAGATTGGGAAAATTAATGATTTTTCTTGTAGACATTAAATTTATTTATTATATCTTTACCATATGGATATAGCAATAATTGGAGGTGGAGCTGCCGGATTTTTTTCGGCTATAAACGTGAAGGAGAATTATCCTAATTATAATATTATTATATTTGAAAAATCAAATAAAGTATTATCAAAAGTCAGGATTTCAGGAGGAGGAAGATGTAATATTACAAATGGATGCTCTTCTATAAGCAAATTGGCAAAATCATATCCTAGAGGTGAAAAAAAACTAAAAAAGGCTTTTTCCATATTTAATAATATGGATACTATGAAGTGGTTTGAGTCAAGAGGAGTTCCTCTGGTTATCCAAGAGGACAATTGTGTATTTCCAAGATCACAAGATTCACAATCTGTCATATCTTGTCTTGTTAACCAAGTTACTAAACTCGGAATTGGTCTTAGACTAAATAGTGCGATTAATTCTATATCAAAAAACAAAGGAAAAATAATTTTATCAATAAAAGATAATGACAAAGCTGTACTATTTGATAAAGTTATCATAACGACAGGAGGCTCTCCTCAGAGGAAAGGCTTCAATTGGTTGGAAAAAATTGGACATAAAATAGAAAATCCAGTCCCTTCCCTATTTACTTTTAATATGCCAGATGAAAATATACGGAATCTTATGGGTATTGTAATAGACAATCCTATTATATCTATTCAAGGGGCTAAGTTGAAAAGTGATGGTCCATTATTGATAACGCATTGGGGAATGAGCGGACCTGCGGTATTAAAATTATCCTCTTATGGAGCTAGGATATTGAATGAAAAAAAATATAATTTCAAGATAAATGTCAATTGGACCGGTTTGGCAAATCATGATACTGTGGTAAAAGAACTTAATAGTATTGCACAAGACAATCCCAAAAAGAATGTGGCTAATCTAAAACCATTTAATTTACCTGAGAGATTATGGCTTTTTCTTTTAGATAAAAAAAATATACTTAAGGATAAAAAATGGGGAGAACTTGGAAAAAAAGGGGGCAATAAATTAAGTTCAATATTGACAAATGATGAATATTCAGTCAGAGGAAAAACAACATTTAGGGAAGAATTTGTTACTTGCGGAGGTGTTAGTCTGGATTCTGTAGATTTTAGTACGATGCAAAGCAAAGTCTTTCCAAATCTATACTTTGCAGGAGAGGTTTTAGATATAGACGGGATCACGGGAGGATATAATTTTCAGGCAGCTTGGACGACGGCTTTTATTGCAGCAAAATTGAGTTAATAAAATTTAAATATTATGATAAATAACTACGAATTATATAATCCAACACGGTTAATATTCGGAGAAAATAGAATTGAAGAATTAAACCAATATCTCCCTGAAAAAGCACGAATTCTATTTGTATACGGTCAAGGAAGTATCAAAAGAAATGGTATTTACAATAAAGTATTAAATTTATTGAAAGGGAGGGAATTTATCGAATTTTCGGGAATTGAACCTAATCCTGTTTATGAAACTTTGATGAAAGCAGTCAATTTGGGAAGAGAAAATCATATCGATTTCATATTGGCTGTAGGAGGTGGCTCTGTTATAGATGGAGCTAAATTTATTTCTGCTGCAATTCCTTTTGTCGATGATGATCCATGGAAACTGGTAAGTGACCATTTGGAAATTATTGACTCAATTCCCCTTGGTACCATCTTGACATTACCTGCCACCGGTTCAGAGATGAATAGAGGAGCTGTCATCAGCAATAAAGTAACAGGAGATAAACTGGCATTGATTTCAGAAAAATTGTTTCCTGTATTTTCAATTTTAGACATTTCCGTATTAAAATCTTTGCCTAAAAGACAAATCGCTAACGGTATAGTAGATGCTTTTGTACATGTCACCGAACAATATATAACATACCCAATTGAAGCCAAACTACAAGACAGATTTGCTGAAAGTATACTGTTGACTTTAATAGAAGAAGGCTCAAAGTTATATGATAATATTGAAGATATCGAAGCAGGGTCTAATGTTATGTTTTGCGCCACAATGGCTTTGAATGGTGTGATTTCTTCAGGAGTACCAACTGATTGGTCTATTCATATGATTGGTCATGAACTTACCGCATTGTACAATGTAGATCATGCTAGATCTCTTGCGATTATTCTCCCCGCTTTGTACAGTTTTAAAATAAATGAAAAACTCCAAAAATTGGTACAATTTGCCGAAAGAGTATGGAAAATAACAAAAGGTAGCGATATCGAAAAAGCGAGTACCGCAATCAAATCCACTGAAAACTTCTTCAAATCTTTAGGCATTCCAACAAAGTTAAGTGAATATGATATCGATTTGGATTATACAATCAAATCAATCATAGAAAAATTTGAATCAAGAGGCATTGAGTATTTTGGAGAAAATGGAATTATTTCTATTAAGGATATTGAAGATATATTGCATAGAGCTAATTAACGTCTACTAGAATACACTAGCTAATCCTCCAAACAATATATATTTTTTAATACGTTTAATACTTAATAATTATAAAATACGAATAAATTGGACAAATCAATAGAAGAAATCTTATTTTCAAATACTATTTTTAGACTAATGAAGTTTGTCTTAGCTCTAGGTATGATAATGATTTTTCCGACTGATATCTTTTCACAAAATACTATCAAAAAAGACACAATTGAGATTGATAGCTCTGAAGCGGTAAATTTAGATTTATTTAATAAAGATAACAAAAATACTTTTAAGATATTGTTCTCAGGTAAGCCTGCCAGGGCGGCATTATATTCTGTAATACCCGGTCTTGGTCAGATATATAATAAGAAGTATTGGTATGCACCGATTATATGGGCAGGACTTGGATATTTTGGATATAAGGCGGTAATCTCTACCAGAGATTATAAAAAATCTTATTCTGTCTATAAATGTTTGAAAAAATATGGAGATAATCGCTGTCATTTTGATAGCCCGAGTGGTGTAGTTTATACAAATGCCTCTCTTTTGAGACCGGAAGTGGATAAATTACATTCAATTGAGGAAAGAAATTGGGTTACATTTGGGATTATATATGTAGTACAGATAATTCATGCATATATACAAAGGCATTTAGTTGATTTTGATCTAAACGAAAATTTGTCAATAACACCATCTATACAAAGTGGAACAGTTGCATTAGGAGTTTCTTTGAACATAAATTCTAAAAATAAAAAATAATCGATATTTTTTGCAGCGAAAAGCCCCATTTTAGTATCTTGTACTACATAAATGCTTATTTACTTTAAATAATATTGATTTATTGGTAATTTTGCATATATTAGCCCTGAACATTTCGGATATTCTTAACACGGACATTCATGATTTTAGCTTTATGTAGATG
>JALVAD010000227.1 GCA_027011385.1 Saprospiraceae bacterium
TTACTATAGGGTGATACATATATTACATTTTAATTATGCAATACAGGAATAATACCACCAATTTGAACCCCATATAGATATGGATAATACTTAATAGTTTTGCTTTTAGTAGCACTTGTAAAAGCATTTTGGTAATGAAGTCCAATAAATAAATCTAAGAAAGAATTATTTAGGTAATGAACTGAAATACCACCATTATAAGACAAGTACGTTTGTGCAGAGGATTCTGAGAAAGTATGCATAAAATCAAGTGTTTTATTCTGACTTTCCTTGAAAATGATTTTATCGGATAAAAATAAATTGGTGCTAATTCCGCCTGATATATCAATGGCAAAATGCCTTTTTTTAATACGATATACCAGATTTAACGGAATATTAATCCATTTTGTTTCTTGTCTAAATACTCCTGCTATGGATACAAGTTCACCTATATTGAGATCCTCAGAATTATTTAATGTGAATAATACTTTATTTGTATTGAAAGAGGTGGACAATAAAGTTTCTGATTGATTATTTCCTATATATTTTGATTCTACCATCTTCCCACGGTACAAAGCTTGGTTTTGAAGATCCAAACCTGATTGAAATCTCAATGATTTGTCGATACTTATATCAATTCTCAAACCATAAGAATGGACGTTTCCTTGTCTTTCTCTTTGATCAAAAAACTTTTTACCTTGACCTGTTATTTTTCTATAACTGTAATTATACTGATATATGGCTTGTATAGCTATCCGATGTCTAAATGAATTAGGCTGCAATGGCCATATTTTAACCGGCATCATAGATTGTACAAAATCCGGTTGAGAGCCTGCGGTGTTGTACAATTTGATTGATTTAAAATCCAAAAGTGGTGGTTCTTGGATTCTTTCTTTCTCATTGTATTGACCATTGATTTTTGATAATTTAGACTTACTTGCAGAATAAGAGTGTTCTATTTGAAATATCTCAGTATCGCCATTACTTAGGTCAATAACATGATTTGATTTTTCATTTAATCTTTCTAAATCAGATAAAGGATAGACCGTATTTATTTTTGCTTCATGTTCAATGAGTTTATTTGCACTTACCTGAGCATCCGGCTTAGGGTCAATATTACTACCTTTTGAATTAAACCGCAAGTTATTTTTAACGGCATCCAATGATTTATTTTGACCGATGCCCAACCTAACTACTTGATGTTTATTTTCATTAATACCATTTTGAGGGAAGCTATCATTAGTATATATATTTGTAGATATCGTGTCAGTACTTTCAATCGTTAACATGTATAAAGCACCTCCCAAAAAGAGGAATCCAAAAAGGACTAATAAAAGTCTTTTTCGCCCTCTGTTTTTATATATTTGTTTATTTGAATGTTTCAATTGGGTCTCCAAACCAATCCAAACATCATCTGATGGAGCAACTTTAAAATCTGAAAAAGATTCTCTAAATACATAATCTATATCAGTTCTATCCCTCATTTGCAATTTTTTTTGTTTGAAATTTTGTTCTCAATAAACTTCGTGCTTTAAACAATTGTGATTTGGAAGTACCTATCGTTATATTTAGTTTTTCGGCAATCTCCTTATGTGACAATTCTTCAAACACGTATAGATTAAACACTACTTTGGCTCCTGAAGGCAAAAAATTCATCATTTCCAATAAATCCTGTACTTCAAACCTTTGAAATATCCTGTCATTACTATAATCGGAAACATACATTGTTTCTACTTCTTTCAGTGGTTCAAATACAATTTTCCTTTTTCTCAAATATTGCAAAGCTACATTCACTATTATTTTTCTAACCCAACCTTCCAAGGAACCGGTTTCATTAAATTGGTGTAGAGCCATAAAAACTTTCATAAAGCCTTCTTGTAAAATATCTTCCGCATCACTTTTTGAATTGGAGTATCTCATACATACCCCAAGCATTTTAGGTGCAAATCGAAGATAAAACTTCCTTTGGCTATTAATATCTCCTCTTAAACAGTCTTTTACTAATGCTATATCTGTATTCAATTGCTTCATATCAATAGCAAAGTTACTTTATATTATACCTACACACTATATTAAGGTGCATAAATGTTACACAAGGTTGCTTTATATGTTGTTTTTTTTTTGAAAATATTAATATTTCGAGATAAAATTCCATTCTAAACGAAATCAAGGAGAGCTCAACTCGCAATGCTAAAAAATGAAATACACCTTTTTTCCTTTCTTCTTACCTAAAGTTTATATAAAATCTATATTTTTGCGAATCAAAAAATATAATCAATGACAAACTTAACGGAACAAGAAATAGTCAGGAGAGAGAATCTTCAAAAAATAATAGATTTAGGCTTAAACCCCTACCCTGCTGATTTATATGATGTGAATGCTACAGCAAAAGAGATTAAAGATAATTTTAAAGAGGGAAGTGAAGAATTTAAAGAGGTTTCAATCGCAGGTAGATTGATGATGAAGCGCGTAATGGGCAAAGCTTCTTTTGCTGAACTACAAGACAGTACAGGCAAAATCCAAATTTATGTAAACAGAGATATTATCTGTCCAGATGAAAATAAGGATTTGTACAATAAAGTATTTAAAAAGCTTTTGGACATAGGAGATTTTATAGGTGTAAAAGGCTATGTTTTTACCACAAAAGTAGGAGAAACATCAGTTCATGTTAGTGAATTGACATTGCTTTCAAAATCGTTGAAGCCACTACCTATAGTGAAGACTGATGCTGAAGGAAATATTCATGATGCTTTCACCGATCCTGAATTGAGATATCGACAAAGATATGTTGACCTTGTAGTAAATCCTGAAGTTAGAGAAATATTCAAAAAGAGGACAAAACTTTATAAAGCAATGCGTCAATTTTTTGATGATGCAGGATATATGGAAGTGGAAACACCTATACTTCAAGCTATTCCGGGAGGTGCAGCAGCAAAGCCTTTTATCACTCATCACAATAGTTTGGACATACCAATGTATCTTAGAATTGCAAATGAATTGTATCTAAAAAGACTAATTGTAGGTGGATTTGACGGAGTTTATGAATTTTCAAAAAACTTCCGAAATGAAGGAATGGATAGAACTCACAATCCTGAGTTTACAGCAATGGAAATATATGTAGCCTACAAGGACTATAACTGGATGATGAATTTTACAGAACAACTTCTTGAGCATTGTGCTATTGCGGTAAATGGAACTACCAAAGCTAAATTTGGTGAGTATGATATCGATTTCAAAGCTCCTTATAAAAGAGTAACAATGCGTCAAGCGATTATCGATTTTACTGAATTTGATATAGAAGGCAAAAGTGAAGATGAAATCAGAACCGCTGCTAAAAATATGGGAATAGAGGTTGATGAAAAAATGGGTAAAGGAAAACTAATCGATGAGATTTTCGGAGAAAAATGCGAAAGCAATTATATTGAACCAACATTTATAATCGACTACCCTAAAGAGATGAGTCCTTTGTGTAAAAAGCACCGAGAAAATCAAGAATTGACAGAAAGATTCGAATTAATGGTTTGTGGTAAAGAGATAGCAAATGCCTATTCAGAGTTAAATGATCCTATCGATCAGAAAGAAAGATTTGAGGAACAATTGAAATTATCTGAGAAAGGAGATGAGGAAGCAGGTCAATTTATAGATTACGATTTTCTAAGGGCTTTGGAATACGGTATGCCCCCTACTTCGGGCCTTGGAATCGGGATGGATAGATTGATAATGTTTTTGACCAATAATGAATCGATACAAGAAGTACTGTTTTTCCCTCAAATGAAACCTGAGAAATAATTATTTATGCAAGCTTATCTTCAACTTTTAGAGCATATAATGCAAAATGGTGCCGAAAAAAGCGATCGCACAGGTACCGGAACAAAAAGTGTTTTTGGATATCAAATGAGATTTGATTTAAACAAAGGCTTCCCTTTATTGACGACTAAAAAAGTATTTATCAGAGGAATTATCCATGAACTGCTTTGGTTTATAAAAGGGGAAACCAATATAAAATATCTCGTTGATAATAATGTTCACATTTGGGATGAATGGCCATTTGTAGATTATCTAAAAGCAACTAATTTTTCAGAGAAATACCCTAGGTATTCAGAAGAATGGCATGAAAAGAAAAAAGAATTTATAGACAAAATCAAATCGGATGATGATTTTGCTAAAAAATGGGGTGAATTAGGTCCTGTTTACGGTAAACAATGGAGAAAATGGGAATCACCGGAAGGTGAAATAATTGATCAATTGGGAAATGCTATTCATTTATTAAAAACAAATCCTGATTCTCGTAGGATACTGGTAAATGCATGGAATCCGGGGGAATCACACAAAATGGCATTGACTCCATGTCATGCATTATTTCAATTTTATGTAGCTGACAATAAATTGAGTTGCCAAATGTACCAAAGATCAGCAGATACTTTTTTGGGTGTGCCTTTCAACATTGCTTCTTATGCATTATTAACTATGATGATGGCTCAAGTGACGGGGTTGGAATATGGTGATTTTATTATAACTTTTGGAGATGTGCATATTTACAGCAACCATTTTGACCAAGTAAAATTACAGCTTTCCAGAACAGCCAAAAAATTGCCCATGATGAATATCAATCCGGAAGTTAAGTGCATAGAAGACTTCAAAATCACTGATTTCAAATTGGAAGGATACGACCCCTACCCCAGCATAAAAGCTCCAATAGCGGTATGAGACATCAAATAATTTAATAAAATCATCAATCAATAACAATATAAAATAAACATATGAAGAATGTAGAGATCAAAGCGAGATGTGAATTTCCCGGAAAGGTCGAAAAAATACTATTGGAAAACGGAGCAGACTACAAGGGGCTTGATCACCAAACCGATACTTATTTCAATGTTAAAAACGGGAGACTGAAAATGAGAATTGGCAATATTGAAAAATCACTTATTTATTATAATCGTCCTAATATTAAAGGACCAAAAAAATCTACATTCAATCTATATAGATCAGATGATTTAGAAGCATTAAAACCATTGCTAATAAGCTCCCTTGGCATAATGGTTGAAGTAAAAAAACATAGAAAGATATTTTTTATTGATCACGTTAAATTTCATATTGATGAAGTTGACGGACTAGGCAACTTTGTAGAAATAGAAGTCGGCGATTTGAATGACACAAAAACCGTTGATGAACTTCAAAATCTTTGTGATTACTATATCAAACTGCTAGGCGTAAAAGAAGAGAATCTGATAAATATTTCATATAGCGATATGCTGATGAAGAATAAATAGCATCTATCTAAGCTATCTAATCCTTTAACTTTCTTGCCATATCTTTACCTAACAGCAACATTGGGGCTGAAACTCCCACTGTAATAGCAAATAGTATGAACAACACCATAAATCCATTGGAAAAAATAGAATTCAATAATTGTTCGTGCCCCATATCATCCATTTTCACAAAAGTAAACTTCCTTATTCCCAAAATTGTTTTGTAAGCATAATAGCCGGGAACCATAGGTATAATGGCGGGAATCGAAAACACTACAATCGGTTTATTGACCTTATAAGCAAAAGGGATACTTACAATACCAACAAATAATGACGCCAAAAACGTTGATGTAACAACATTAAAATCAATACTTAAGAAAACAAACTTAACTACTCCCGCAAAAAAGCCCAAAATAAAAACTGTAAGTATAACTTTTTTCGGGATATTAAATAATATACCGAAACCGAGAGCTGCAATACCTGCCCAAACTGCTTTTTCCAACAAATCCAAATTTATAAATTCCATCACCCTAGTACATTAAGATTAAAAATCAACATTATAGTTATCATTCCAAGACCAATAGCAAGGACAATTATAAAACCACTAACAAACCTTACAATGCCATTCAAAATATGATTATTGTATAAATCATTAAATGAATTAATCAATTGGACACCCGGCACAAGAAATAAAATCGAAGTAGCAAGAGCAATATCCGGATGTTGCCCTATACCAAATAAAATACCCAAAGAAGCGACTAAAGATGCCGCCATAGATGCCAAATAAACTCTAACATATGTATTGGCATTATAATGATGCGCAGTTTTTGAAACAGAAAAACCGATTAATGTAGCTGTAAATGCTACTAACATATTCAAATAATCACCGCCAAATATTCTTGCAAAACCTGCTCCCGCCAAACTAACAGTAATTAATTCCAACCAGAACGGATATCTTTTTTGATTTTTAATTTCTTGTATTCTATTATATAGTTTTTCAAAACTCCATTGATGATTTACTGCTACCCAACTTGCTCGACTGACATCAGACACAACAGAATAATTTACTCCATGCCTTGGAATTTGAGTTACAACGGTATAACTTTCATTTGTCTCTAAATCGACCAAGGTCATTATAATAGACTTATGGCTTATCAATGCATGAGATTTGAGATTCAACACTTGTGCAAATCTATTTACAGAATCTATAATGCGTTTAGTGTTTGCTCCCGAGGTCATCATTAGGGAACACACATCCAATAACAAGTCTATAGAATTCCGTATACTTTTCTCTTTGCTCATATCTGCTATAATTATTGTGCAAAAGTAATACCAATTTAACTCTAAAATATACTACATACAATTAAAGCTTCAATTTCTCAGTCTTAAACACTTATTTGTAAACTAAAAGACAAAATAATAAAAAAAGAGGCTGTCTAAATGAACAGCCTCTTCTCTATCTATATCAAACCATAAAATTATCTTACATGAACCAATTTCATAATTCTAACATCATTTCCAGACACTACTTTGACATAATATTGACCTTGTGGTAAATCTTCAAGATTAATTGAAACTTTATCATTTGTGTTAATATTATCAACAGTAACTTTTTCAATTGCTCTTCTACCAACATTATCCAAAATCTCAACACTTATTTCATTATCACCACTTCCCGTTATCAATATATTAAGTATATTTCTAACAGGATTAGGATAAGCTCTTGCAGTTAATTCATCAGCAGGAACAAAGATATTAGCATTATAATATCCATCAAACTTACCATCCAAATTAACGGGTATCAATCTATAGCTATAGATAATTCCTTTCTCAACATTTGAATCATCCAATTCATAAGCTGTAATTGCTCTTCCACCATTTGCATTAACTCTGTCTACTTCTTCATATTCAGATTCACTTTCACTTCTCTTCTCGATAATGAAATAGTCAATATCAATTTCATTTATTGTCTTCCAGTTAAGCTTAACTACTTTTTCGCTTTTACTCCAATTTGCATTGAAACTCAATAAATCCAAAGGAGTTGTCAAATCTGCATGAATTCCAGCATCAACATCATCTTTACAGGTATTGTCATCATTTGCTTCAATTGAAAACTGATATGACCTTACCAAATGAGGATCATTATAATCGCCTACTCCATCCAACGGATAGTAGAAATCAGAATCATAATTATCATCACCTCCCATATTTGCTTTAACCAAAGTATATGGTATGTTTGCAAATGGTTGAGGAATAGTAAATGAAACAAAGTAGTTTCCAATAGGTAAATTACCATAATTGAACAAACCGTCCTCGTCAGTAATTGCCTGGGCTACTAATATATCATCATTAGGATCATTTTCATCCTCTTCACTATATAAGAAGACTTCAATACCGGATTGTGGAATATCACTTGCGTCCTGTACATTTGGTACATCATTATCTGTATCTTCAAACCAAACCAATCCCTCTAAACATTCTCCTTTGTAGAATCCGGCATCTATTGTTTCAATATGATCTCCGGCTTGTACATTAATAGTCGCTGTATTACCTAGATCATTGATATCTGAATCTTTCGTATCATCAAATAATTCATCCTTAGGTGAAATTTGATATTTAGTATCATCAGGATTTTCAAATACCAAGAAATATTTTCCAGGTTTCAATCTGTTAAACTCATAATATCCACATTTAATAGTGTCTGTTTCATCCTGTGGATTAATAACCGCATGACTCCATGTACTATCAAGTTTAATAGTATCCAGAACTCCTCCTCCTAAATCAGTAACACTATACAAGAATATCTTAACACTATCTATACATTTCTCTCCGTTCTCTTGAATTCCATCACCATCTTTGTCATACCACGTATAGTCACCTAAACTTGCTGCTTCAAAGTAACCTGCATCAATAGTAGGGTCATGTTCACCTGATTCAAGATTAACAGTTGGAGACCAACCTGTATTGACATTCGCATCACTATCTTTTGTATCATCTCCACCGGCATCAACATCTGTAATTTCATAAGTGTTTATATCGGGGAATTTAACCAAATAACTGCCGGGCTCAAGATTCTCGAATATATAATATCCATTTTTACCATTATGGGTCATCGTTGAAGTTGTAAACAATGGTGTACCACTATCAGCGATACCATCTCCATCTTCATCTACATATAAGTCAACTAGAACTTCATTAATTCCAATCTCAGAATCATCTTGAATACCATCAGCATTATTATCCAACCAAATATAATCTCCGAGACTAGCAAATTTATATATTCCTGCATCCCACTTAGGATCATTTTCACCTGAAGTTAATACCGTCATCTCTGTACATCCCGTGTTAGGATTCACGTCACTATCAACAGTATCATCACTTCCTTGATCCTTGGGAGAAAACTTATCATAATTACTATTATCAAAACACACATAATATGTGCCTGGTATTAAACCTGTAAATCCATATGCTCCATCTCCATCGGTAGTAGTATTAGCGACTATATTTCCATTTGCATCGTGTAATGTAACCGCAATATCGGAAACACCATTTTCATCAGAATCCTGAATTCCATCTGCATCTTTGTCCTCCCATACAAAATCTCCAATACTTGCAGGTTTGTATATTCCAGCATCAATTGTCAAGTTTTTATCACCTGCATTCAAAGTAACTACCGGACTATTTCCTGTATTTGCATCAGCATCACTATCTACTTGATCATCAGTACCAGAATCTTGAACGGTAAACAAATAATCATTATTAAGTACAAATTGTACAATATAATTTCCTGGTGTCAAATTATCAAACAAATACTTTCCATTATCATCAGTAACAAGGTCTAATACCAGATTTCCATCAGAATCCATTACAGGATTACCATTCTCATCCGTTAGTTTAACTGTTACTCCACTTACAGGTGATTCGCCAGCATCTTGAATACCATTTCCATTCATGTCTTCCCAAACATAATCTCCAATAACCGCATTTATAGTTATTCCTGCATTATCACCATCATCCTCATCGTCTGGATCTTGATCATCATCGGGATCTTGACTTCCAATATTGCCGTCGCCGTCTGTATCCGCTCCATTGTCCGGTGTTGAATCACTATCATACTGATCCGCATGTGTTACCTCGGCAATATTATTATACTCAACTCCTGCTCCAGGTGCTAGTATTTCCACATCAAATGTTAATTCAATACTTCCACCATTTTGTACTGCTAGGTTTGACCAAGTAATTAAATTTCCTACTAATGTTCCGCCATTACTGATATTCGTTATATTTCCATATCCATTTGGAACATCATCTTCTACGATTATTCCAGTACCATCATTTGGACCATCATTACTTACCGTGATTGTAAAGGTAACAATATCACCTACATTTGGTGTTTCATCACTTACAACCTTCACTAAATTCAAATCAATGGTGTTTGGTAATACATAAGCATTATCTCCATCATCCTCATCGTCTGCGTCTTGATCATCATCTGGATCTTGTGATCCGATATTACCGTCACCGTCTGTATCTGGTCCATTGCCTGGTGTTGAGTCATCATCAAATTGATCTGATGCGGTGATTTCTGCTACGTTATCATATTCTACGCCTGCTCTCGGTGCTAAGACTGTTGCTTCAAAGGTCAAGTCTATGCTCGCTCCATTCGCTACGCTTAGATTTTCCCATGTTAAGGTACTTCCTGCTAATGTTCCTCCATTGCTGATATTCGCTATATTGCTATATCCGTTTGGCATTACATCTTCTACGCTTACTCCTGTTGCATCGTCCGGCCCTTCATTGCTTACCGTTATTGTAAAGGTTACTACATCGCCTACATTTGGTGTCGCATCATTTACAACTTTCACTAAGTTTAAGTCGGCTACTTGTGGTAGTACATGGGCATTATCGCCGTCGTCCT
>JALVAD010000228.1 GCA_027011385.1 Saprospiraceae bacterium
CCCTAACTCTCCCGGCTTTATCCCAAATCTCTCTACAAATTTCCTTGAGAAATATGAGGCATTGTCTATTCCTACTTCATATCTTACTTCGGATACAGTCTTGTATTTATTGGATTTTAGAAGTTGATATGCCTTTTGTAATCTAACTTCCAAAATAAGGTTCACAGGTGTTAATCCAATTAACTTTTTAGTCATTCTTGATAAGTTTCTTGGACTACAGTTTGACATTGTTGCCAATTTTGTTACTTTAAACTCAGGATCATCTATATTCTCAACAATGATTCTTTCTAACTCTTTTATCATGTCATTATCATTATTCTTTTCTAATGGCAAATTAATATCTTCCATCTTATCATTGATCCACTTATCTCTCTCCTGTTTATTTTTAATCAAATTATTTATTCTAGCAATATATTCAGTTGCATTAAATGGTTTGGTTATATAGTCATCAACGCCAAGTTTGAACCCCCTTATTCTATCTTCTTTCAATGACCTTGCCGTAAGCAATATAAATGGTATATTTCTCCATTCAAGGTTTTTATTCATTTCTTGCCTAAACACAAATCCATCCATACCGGGCATCATAACATCTGAACTAACAAGATCATATTTATTCTCTTTTAGCTTTTTCAATCCTTCAAAACCATTTTCTGCAAGTTCAATATGGAAATATTCTTTCAAAATACCCGATAAATATTTTTGCATCTCATAATTATCCTCAACAATGAGTACTCGAGGTTTATCTGCAAATATTGTGTTGACCTTATAATTTGATTTCTCAGTATCTACCAATGAATCATTATTATTTGAAACAACAATATCTTCTGGGCATTCTTTGGATAAATCAAGAGGTATTTGTAATGTAAATGTACTGCCTTCATTTCTTTTGCTTTCTACCGAAATGCTTCCTCCCATCATTTTCGCCAATCTATCTGCAAATGACAATCCAATACCGGTACCGGTAATATTGTCAGAATTTGATCCTTGATAATACCTGTCGAAAATATGTTTAATATCTTTTTTATCTATTCCTACTCCTGTATCTTTAACTGAAATATACACTTCTTTTTCTTTAAAGTCAACCAATAGCTTAACCGAACCTCCGGCTTCTGTATATTTGAATGCATTTGACAATAGATTATTAATTATTTTTTCGAGCTTTGCCAAATCAATATTTACTATTACATCATTACCTTCAGGTATTACTATTTCAGTTCCAATTTGTCGTATTTTTGCATATGATTCATATGAATAAAAAATACGTTTCAGAAAAGAAAGTATACACGTTTCAGATTTATTCAATTCAGGGATTCCTTCTTCCACAGTTGACAAATCAAGAATATCATTGACCAATGTGAGAAGTTTTTTAGAATTTGAATGTGCAATTTTCAATGTTTCTTTATTCTCTCCCTTTATCTTACCAATCACATCTTGAAGTGGTCCCATTATCAAGGTTAATGGTGTCTTAAATTCATGAGTAATATTGGCAAAAAACATCGACTTGGCATTATTCAATTCTTTTAGATTTTTTGATTCTGCTTTTTTTAATTTAAGTGCTAATTCCGTTTCTTTATTCCTTCTCTTTTGTCTATTAGCAATCCATTGATAGATTAAAATCACCAATAAAAGCAAGGCAATACTACCAAATATGAGATAATTTCTTCGCTTGCTCTCCTTTTCTATTTGAAGTTTTTGTTTAGCAATTTCATTATCTTTTTGTTCAATTTCATATTGTGCTTCAATTCCAGCTATCTTTTCGTTGCTTTTTAAAGTAAAAATACTATCCTCAACGTCACTCTTATCAATATAGTATTGTAAAGCTTTTTTATAATCACCTATACTTTGATATAATAATGATAATTCATT
The DNA here is from genome assembly GCA_027011385.1 of Saprospiraceae bacterium. Classification (GTDB taxonomy): domain Bacteria; phylum Bacteroidota; class Bacteroidia; order Chitinophagales; family Saprospiraceae; genus JADJGA01. The sequence continues at coordinate 1,867 of JALVAD010000228.1, forward strand.
ATTTGTTTGCATAACAAATTGCAAATTTCCAATTTCCTTTGCCAGCTCAAGAGTTTTTGTAAAATGATTTATGGCGCTTTTATAATTTTTTAACAAAGAAAAATACTTTCCCATCATAAAATTAACATTAATTTGTCCATCTTTGAGGTTAAGTTTTTCACTTAAGTCTAATGAAAGTTTATAGTATCTCAACGCTTTGTCATATTTTTTTTCTTTAGTATAAACATTTGCTAAGTTTACATAGGTTTTAACTAGATTTGGCTCATTATTATCTTCTTTATTAATATTTAAACAATTAGTGAAATACATTTTTGCACTATCGAGCTCAGACATTACAAAATAGATATCTCCTAAATTATTATAGCATTGATGTAAATCCGATTTATTTCCTGTTTCAATAGCAACACCTAAGGCTTTGTAATTGTATTCCAAAGCTTTAGTATAATCCTTTAAATCTTTATAACATAATCCTATATTGCCTGAACTTAAACATATTGCTTTTTTAAAGTCAATTTCCTCAGCAAGTTTTAAAGTTTGAAAATAATGTTCAATAGCTTGAGCATAATTTCCTTGAAAGAAATAAATATTTCCTATATCCAAATTGGTTACTAGAAGTCCTCTTTTATAACTACTAAAATCAGGATTTTTACTTAAAAGTTCATTTTCTATTTTCAAAGACTTATTCAAATATGAAAGTGCTTTAGAATACTCTGTATTAGTATTATAACATATACCTAGAGCAATATAGGAAGCAGATATATTCTCCTTATAATTATTGGCTTGAGACAGATTTAATGCTTTTTCTGCATAGAAAATAGCTGAATCGGTTTTTGTGTACATATAATACCACGCTAAATCTAATGAAGCAAAAATTTTAATTGTATCATGGTTTTTTTGAGATAAAACATTCAATAAACTATCTACATCATTATTCTGAGGATATAATAACGTTGGAAACATTAAAACTAATAAAAAGAAAATATAAGCATAGTATTTCATTCCGACACGATTAAGAAAGTATCAATAATGTTTTCAAAATTAATATAAATAGCTTAATTC
>JALVAD010000229.1 GCA_027011385.1 Saprospiraceae bacterium
GAAAAAGTAAAGAAAGCAGATAAACTCTTGAAATTAACAATAGATCTTGGAGATGATGAGAGAACTGTTGCATCAGGTATTGCAATGCATTACACTCCTGATGAAGTAATTGGGAAGCAAGTAGTTCTACTGACTAATCTTGAACCCAGAAAAATAAGGGGAATAGAATCACAAGGAATGATTTTAATGGCAGAAGGCAATGGAAAACTTAGTTTCATCAATACTGATATGGAAATAGAAAATGGTAGCTCAGTTAATTAGTGTCGGCAAGAAAACACTAATTAATATTTTTTTTATTAATTTTATACTAAATCCATTTCATTTCTTGTTTTAGGAATAATTAATATTTTTAAACTAATAAATTATAAAAACTATGGCGTTAGAACTTACTGATGCAAATTTCAAAGAAGAAATTTTAGACTATAAAGGATTAGCAGTAGTCGATTTTTGGGCTGTTTGGTGCGGTCCTTGCAAAATGATTGGACCTATCATTGAAGAAATTGGAGAAAAATTTGAAAATGTAAAAGTTGGAAAATTAGATGTGGATAATAATCCAGATACTGCAATAGAATATGGTATTAGAAGTATTCCTACAGTACTATTTTTAAAAGACGGTGAAGTTGTCGAAAAACACGTTGGATCCGCCCCTAAGAGTGTCTTTTTTGAAAAAGTAGAAGGTATGTTGAGTTGATATTGTAAATCAATCAATGAATATATTTTAAGCGAAGACAGATATACTAAAAAGCTTTAAAGTACAATATGCTTAGGTATTTCTGTCTTTTTTAAATTTTAATATGGATTTTTTCAAGAATTTTGACCTTAAGCAGATAGAAGATTTGAATCTTTTTGCGAAGCAAGTCGTTGAAGGATTTATTATTGGTCTACACAAAAGTCCTTTTCATGGATTTTCGGTAGAATTTGCCGAACATAGGCTATATAATGCTGGTGAGCCAACTAAAAATATTGACTGGAAAGTTTTTGCCAGGACAGATAGACTTTATGTAAAAAAATATGAGGAAGAGACCAATCTTAGATGTCAAATAGTTATTGATACATCATCATCTATGTTTTTTCCTTTAGAAAAATCTAATACAAATCACATCAATAAATTAAGATTTTCATCTCTTGCCGCAGCATCTTTGATGAATTTACTAAAAAGACAAAGGGATGCATTCGGGCTGTCCCTTTTTGATGAGGAAGTAAATGTACACACAAGGGCGAAGTCCTCAACAAAACACTACTCTCTACTTTTAAGTCAATTGGAGAAATATATCTTCAAATCTGAAATGAACACTAAAACCTTTGCAACCTCTGCCCTACATGAAATTGCTGAAAATGCACATAAAAGATCTTTAGTGGTTATTTTTAGTGATTTGCTTGATTCCAAAGACTCTTTGGACGATCTTTTTTCAGCATTACTACATTTGAAGCACAATAAACATGAAGTTATAATTTTTCATGTTGCTGATGATGAGAAGGAATGGAAATTGGAATATGAAAACAGACCATATTTATTTATAGACATGGAGTCAGGACAGAGATTAAAACTTCAAACAAATGAAGTAAAGGAACTGTACACAAAACGTATGGATGAGTATCGCAATACTATAAAAAACAAATGTCTACAATTTAATATAGATTATATTGATGCCGATATAAATAAAGGATTTTATCCTATACTAAACTCATATCTTATAAAAAGGAATAGGATGATGTAAATGGAGCTTTTAAAATTCCGGACAAACAAGCCCTTCATTGGTTTGCTCTCCCAAATAACTTACAGAAAGCTCAAAAGCACCAAGATTTTTTCTCGTATTGATGAGATGGGTCATTACGATATCATAAGATGTACCAATCATAAAATTCTTATACTGTATACCAAAAAAAGGCACTATTGGCCCTACACCATAAGAATCCAAGTCTTTGATAGTATGAACACTCAAACCAAAATGCAATGCAACCATATCCCAATTGAAGGAAGAAATTTTTATATTTGAGCCTATATCCAAATCCATAAATGGACCTTGTTTTACAAACCTAATTCTAGGCTGTATTGTAATAAAAGAAGCAGACTTATAATCAAGTGACGTATGGAAAGTTAGTTTTGAATAAAGCTTGTTACTATTTGTAATATTTTTTTGACTCCTGTAAAACGAGATATTTGGTGAAGCAAAATGCTGGTACGCAACTCCTGCTCCAAAAACAGTAAGGTGGTTTGGAGTAACAGTATAGTATAGTCCTAGTGAAAAATCACCTACAGCAAAATTATTTGCGATTACAGGTTCTCTTGTAGGAAAAGTATAAGCATCAATTTTATTAAACATATCCTCAAATGTCAAATGCTCTCTATTTATATTCTTTTGCACTACTCCACCCTGAAAACCAATCCCTAAAAATTGATTAGTTCGAAACCCCAAAGCCTTATGATATGTCAAACTGAGATTAATGATATTGGTATTAAAGTCATACACATCAACCCTGTCGTTTACAAAAAACAAACCAACTGCAAGGATATCTTTAGAAAATTTATTTATTGTATTAAATTTATATTTTATATCGGCAGATACCGCATAAGTCTTAAACTTTGTGTCCAACGCTCCTCGACCTTGCTCTCTATACTGACTAGATACCCTAACGAATCCATTAAAAAGACCAGTCAAAGCAGGATTTAAATAAGAACCGGATACGTATGCCTGACTAAAGTTAATATCTTGAGCACTCAATCCTCCACTAAACAATAAAATAACCACAAAATATTTGATTCTATTAACCATAAATTAAAATTTGTGCAAAAATAAAATATTTATCATTGTATCATGCATTAAAACATTTATTTTTAATTACTATTGTGTCAACATGCCTATATCTCATGAATTTTAACCTAAAAGCCCTACATGAATAGAGCTGACTTCACAGCTTTAAAT
>JALVAD010000230.1 GCA_027011385.1 Saprospiraceae bacterium
TCATTGTTTTTTATCATTATTCCTATGTTTATTTCCGCACAGGAAAGTACGGTTTTTGGTATTATTAGAGATGCCATTTCCAAAGATCCCGTTGAAATTGTCTCAGTATATATTGAAGGAACGACTAAAGCTGTAGAAACAAACATTAAGGGGTATTATAAATTATCTGTACCTGCAAACAAAGAAATAAACCTTATTTTTTCTAGAATCGGATATAAAAAAGCAAATTATTTCATCAAAAGTCTTCGAGATGGAGAAAATCATCAAATCAATGTGACCCTTATCCCGGAAGATTCTAAATATGAAATCACAATCACCGGTAGTCGAATCGAAGACGTAGGAATGATAAGGGAAGACATTGAAGACTTAAAATTATTGCCAATTACTTCCGGTAATTTTGAAAGTGTCCTCCCGAGTATTGCCTTGGGCACATCAACAGGAACAGGTGGAGAGTTATCTTCACAATACAATGTCAGAGGTGGAAATTATGATGAAAACCTCGTTTACGTCAATGATTTTGAAGTTTTCCGACCTCAATTAATTCAAAATTCGGAACAAGAAGGGCTAAGTTTTCCAAATTCAGACCTAATTAAGGATTTATCCTTTTCTTCAGGTGGATTTGAAGCTAAATACGGTAACAAAATGTCTTCTGTCCTGGATATTCACTACAAAAGGCCAACCATTCACAAGGGGTCTGTCTCTCTTAGTTTGCTCGGTGGTCAGGGGCATTATGAGGGGAGTAAACAACTTGCAAAGCATAAATGGAATAAATTGAGAGTGCTTACAGGCATCAGATATAAAGACAATAGATATTTATTGAATAGTCAAAATAAAAAGGGTGAATATATTCCCACATTTTTGGATTATCAAGCTTTCATAACTTATAATATAACAAAAGATCTTCAAATTGCCTATCTTGGAAACTACAATACAAACATATTCAGATTAACACCCGAAAGCCAAAGGGAAGTATCTGGAACAATAAAAACACATATCGCTTTTACTACATTCTTTGAAGGACATGAGATAGATCAATTCAAAAACGGACTAAATGGTGTGTCTTTTACTTATGTTCCTGAAAGGGATAAAAACCCTTATTATCTCAAACTATTGGCATCTTCATATATAGGTTTGGAAAGCCAAAAATACGATATTATCGGACAATATAGGTTAAGCCAAATCGAAACTAATCTCGGCAGGGATAACGCAGGAAAAGAAATTCAGCTCCTAGGTATCGGTACACAACATAATTATACTAGAGACTTCCTATATTCAAATATTTTTACGATAAAACAACTAGGAGGTATTGAAATAAATGATTTTTCTGAAAATGAAAGCTCGCATTTCATCCAATATGGCATAAATTTCAGACGAATGTCATTTTTTGACAAAATAAACGAATGGGAAAGACTGGATTCAGTTGATTATTCAATCCCTTATACTGATTCTCTCGTTTCACTTCAATATGTTCTTAAAAGTAAAAATGATTTAACTAAAGACAGATACAATTTATTTGTTTCAGATACTTATTTCAGGGAAACAGAAAAATTAGAAACCAAAGCCACTTTGGGAGTACGTGTGATGTATCGCCCTATTTCAAATGAATTAACTTATAGCCCCAGAGCACAATTTTCATTCAAACCGCTAAAATGGAAACGGGATTTTGCATTTAAACTAGCTGGGGGAATATATTACCAACCTCCTCATTACAAAGAGCACCTCATACCTGATGGAACTCTTAATTCTGATTTAAAATCTCAGAAATCAATCCATATTCTTGGAGGGCTAAGCTATGATTTTTATTGGAAAAGGATTAGCAATAAAAAGATGAAACTTATCGCTGAATTGTATTATAAACAACTGAGCAATCTGGTATCTTATGACTATGATAATGTAAGAATAATTTATTCCGGAAGAAATGATTCAAGGGGTTATATCACAGGCTTGGACTTTAGACTAAATGGAGAATTTGTTCCGGGGGCAGAATCATGGATTAATGTTTCAATAATGCAAGCTAAAGAAAAGCTTGATGGTATCCAACATAAGAAATGGAAAGACACGCTCTTGGTAAATACAAATTTTGTCCCTAGACCTACAGATAGACTTGTAAATGTATCGTTATTTTTTCAAGATTATCTTAAAAACAATAAGAACTTTAAAGTACATTTCAACCTCAATGTCGGCACAGGTGTGCCATTTGGCTTTAAAGATGATAACAAAGTTGTTCGAAATAATTTCAGATATCCACCTTATAGAAGAGTAGATGTAGGTTTCTCGTATTTGATATGGGACAAAACAATAAAAAAAAGAAAACGCTTACATCCATTCAGGTTTACAAGAAGTACTTGGGTGAGTTTGGAAGTGTTCAATCTTTTAGGAATAAGTAACCCATCTTCCGTAAATTGGGTTAGAACAATTACTGGAGGATATTATGCCATAAAAAACACTTTAACATCAAGAAGAATCAACCTTAGATTCAAAATGGAGATATAGTATGGTTTGGTCACATTTCATTTTTTTCGCATTGCGGTTGATTCTCCTTTAGGAGTCAGAGGCGAAGAATAGGAAAAGCGAAAAAAAGAAACATACCTGAACGGCTTTTTATTCTATTTTCTCATAAAATTGAATTATATTTGTGATTCATCACATAATCAATTAATCATGAGAAATAGTATTTCATTTTTAATTTTCATTCTTTTTTTATTAGCAACGACCGAATCTTGTAAGACAAAGAGAAAAGCCACTACTATAGATTTAACCAATAATATGATTCATGGGCTTGCCAGTCCTATAAAGATGAATTATGATTCCACAAGGCTTAAACTTGGAGATTATTTCTTAAATGTCGATAGTATAATCGACATAAAATATCCAAAAGATATTAGCCATATTATCAAAAAAGGAGAAAAAGATTCTATCGTTTTAATTCCTCAAGAATACACCGCCACATTAAACACCGTAAAATTTTTCACAAAGGAAACAGACTATGATATACCGATAATCAAATCATCGAAAATTAAATTCAGATACCTTTTGCCTGATCCAAATCACGAGTATAAAACAGTTGCATTGGCAGGTGAAATAAATGCCTGGAATCCGGCAAATACTCCACTGAAATACAAAGACAGCAACTGGGAGACCACTTTATATTTAGATCCTGACAAGTATGCCTATCAAGTTGTGATTGACGATAAATGGCAATTAGACCCAAATTGTGACGTAAAAATAAGCAATGGAATAGGTGGCCATAACTCCCAATTATTAGTTGGAGATGTGAGCGATGCACCCAAAACACAATTGTACACTAACGAGATTGTCAATGACACTATTTACCTCAAAATAAAAGGTCAAAACATCAGAGTTCTCGTTCTTTTCCAAAATCACAAGATGGGTTTTGGACTTCAAAATGACAATCTTAGAATAATAATACCTGAAATAGCCAAAAAGAAAAAAAGAACTTATATAAGAGCTTGGGCTTACAGCAAAACTGATGTTTCAGACGAAGTATTGATTCCATTGGATTATGGAAAAGTAGTCACAGATGGCAATCAACTAACCAGAGCAGACAAGGAAACCAATATATTGTACTATGTTATGATAGATCGATTTAAAGATGCGAATAAAGATAATGACCACCCGCTAAATGATCCTGAAGTCAGTCCAAAAGCAGACTTTCATGGAGGTGACTTATCTGGAATTACTGAAATGATTAATAAGGATTATTTCAAAAACCTTGGAGTTACTAGCCTATGGCTTTCTCCTATTGTGAGAAATCCTAAAGGAAAATATGGACTGTATAGTAAAAATGGAAGAAAAAGCAAATTTTCTGCTTACCACGGATATTGGCCTGTATCATTTACTGAGATAGATGAGAGATTTGGCACATCTGAATCTCTTAATTCACTTGTCAAAGCAGCTCACTCAAAAGGCGAAAATGTATTTCTGGATTTTGTAGCAAATCACGTTCATAAAAAACATCCTGTCTACCAAGCTAACAAAGATAAAAATTGGGCTACTAATCTATATCTACCTGATGGCACATTAAATACAGAGAAATGGGATGAACACCGTTTAACCACGTGGTTTGATGTATTTTTACCGACATTAAACCTCGAAAATCCTGAAGTAGCTGAAATGCTCTCAGACAGTGCTGTTTTTTGGCTTGATAAATATGATATTGACGGTTTTAGGCATGATGCTACCAAACATATACCATTATCTTTTTGGCGTCTCCTTTCAAAAAAAGTAAATAGAGAAAGCCTGAAAACAGGAAAAGATTATTATCAAGTAGGTGAAACTTATGGAACCCCCGAATTGATAAATAGCTATATCGGTTCCGGATTATTGGATGGACAATTTGACTTCAATATTTACGATGCCTTAATTCAAACTCTATTAAAAGACGAGACAGGTTTTTCATTATTGAAAGAAAAACTGGAACAGAGCAAAAAATATTACGGAGTTCACAACCTAATGGGATATATGACAGGAAATCAAGACAAAGTCAGATTTATGGCTCTGGCAACAGGTGATGTAGCTCTCGATGAAGACGGGAAATATGCAGGCTGGAGTAGAAATATCACAAAAAAAACAGACAGAGGCTATAATAAATTGGCATTGATGCATACTTTTATCATGACTTTACCCGGAATTCCTGTTATTTATTATGGTGATGAGATTGGAATGACAGGAGCTAATGACCCTGACAACAGACGTGATATGAAATTTGACAATCTCAATGATTCTGAATATAGTTTATTACAAATAGTATCAAAACTAACACATTTGAGAAGAAACAATCTTGTATTTTTATTTGGAGATCTGAAGTTTTTGAGTACAGGCAAAAATACCATTATGTACTCAAGAAGCTATTTTGATAAAAAAGCAATAATATTGGTAAATAATTCTGACAAAAAGCAAAACTTTACTATTCCAAAAGAATACATAACTGACAAAAGCAAAATTTTTACTACTTTTGGCAATGTTTTGAACGGAAAAAAAATTGAGCTAAAACCGTATTCATCCGAAGTGCTTTTGGTCAAATAATACTTCGAAATTTTAAAAACTCCGTTTAAAGCACTATTTTATTAAACAAAAATAATATAATGAAAAATATTATAATTCTGGTTTTTGGTTTATCTACACTAATATTCGCTTCTTGCAAAAGCGACACCACAAGAGGGGCTTCTTCTCAAGTTATTAATATTGATAGCACTAAGGAAATACTAGCAGCTCCAGATTGGTCAAAAGATGCAACAATATATGAACTAAATATTAGACAATACACTCCTGAAGGTACTATTAATGCTGTAATACCCTATTTAAAAAAGGTAAAAGACTTGGGTATAGATATAATTTGGGTAATGCCACCCTATCCTATCGGCGTGGCTAAAAGAAAAGGAAAATTAGGAAGTCCTTATTCCATTAAAGATTATACAGCTATAAACCCTGATATGGGTACCAAAGAGGATTTTCGCAAGTTTGTCGAAGAAGCTCATCGCTTAAAGATGAAAGTTATTTTGGATTGGGTCGGAAACCATACTTCTTTTGACAATAAATGGATAAAACCCCACCCTGATTGGTACACAAAAGATAGTCTTGGACATATCACACATCCAAAAGGCACTGACTGGACAGATGTCGCTGACCTAAATTATAGCAATAAAGAAATGCGTAAAGCGATGATTGAATCGATGAAATATTGGGTTAAGGAATTTGATATTGATGGCTACAGATGTGATGTAGCCGGATTTGTACCCAATGATTTTTGGAGTGAAGCAATCACAAAACTTCAAAAACTTAAACATTTATTTATGCTAGCTGAATGGGAAGATCCTGCTCTACATAAAGCAGGCTTTCATATGACCTATGGTTGGGAATTGCACCATATGATGAATGAAATAGCTAAGGGAAAGATGAAGCCACTCACATTGGATACTTTCTTCGACAAAGATTTTCATCGTTTCCCCGATGAAGCCTATAGAATGAATTTTACTACAAATCACGACGAAAACTCTTGGAATGGTACTATAAAAGAAAGAATGGGTGATGCTGGAGACGTTATGACCGTTTTGGCCTTTACTGCTGAAGGAATGCCTTTAATATACAGTGGTCAGGAAGCTAATTTAAATAAAAGACTTTCATTTTTTGACAAGGACACTATTGATTGGAGCGATACATCAAAGTTGGGATTCTATAAAAGTTTGATGCATCTTCATCATCAAAATAGAGCTGTTTGGAATGGAAAACACGGTTCATATTTCCAAAAAATAAATACTAGTAATCCTAATATTTATGCGTATTTACGGGAAAAAGACGGTGATGAAATAGTTGTTTTTCTAAATTTGTCGGACAAAAAACAATTTTTCAATATTTTGGGATTAAGTAAGTCAGATGGATATTATAAAAATATATTCACAGGCGAAGACAAAAAATTCAGTGAATGGATAAAGCAAAACAAAACATTAAAACCCTGGGGATACCTGGTTATTGAAAAGGAATAAATATTGAAAAGTGCATTAGTTATTAATAAAAAATGAAGTGTAAAAATAGTATATTATGAGTAAGAAAAAACCGCATTTAAGCTTTTGGCAAATATGGAATATGAGTTTTGGATTTTTAGGAATTCAGATAGGTTTTGCACTTCAAAATGCAAATACTTCCCGTATTTTTGAAACTTTGGGAGCTAAAGTCGAAGACATACCCATTCTTTGGATTGCTGCACCGCTAACAGGACTGATAGTACAACCAATTATCGGCTATTTTAGTGACAGAACATGGACGAGACTGGGTAGAAGACGCCCATTTTTTCTTGCAGGAGCTATTCTGGCTTCTATAGCACTTGTGATGATGCCCAATTCTCCATACTTATGGGTAGCAGCAGGAATGCTTTGGATAATGGATGCTTCTATTAATATATCGATGGAGCCATTTAGAGCATTTGTAGGGGATAATTTATCTTCTGAACAAAGGACACTGGGCTTTGCTGTGCAAAGTTTTTTTATCGGTATTGGTGCTGTGGTAGGTTCCGCTTTGCCATATGTACTTAAGAATTGGTTTAATATCAGCAATACCGCTCCTGAGGGAATAATTCCTGAATCAGTCAAATGGTCATTTTATTTTGGGGGTATAGTATATTTTCTTGCTGTCCTGTGGACTGTAATTAGATCACATGAATATTCCCCGAAAGAATTAGCTGCATTTGAAGACCAAGAAGATGGTAAAAGCAAAAACATATCTATTCATACTGATCCCAAGAAACAAAGTATAATTGGTTATGCAATGCTGTTCATTGGAATTGCAAGTATAATTTGGTTCTATATGGTGAATTTAGACAAAGCACTTTATGTTCTTTCCGGTATGATAACCTTTGTCGGATTATTGTTTATAATAGCTTCTTCAATGAGCAAATCCGGTAAGGAAAATGGTTTTGTCACAATTGTATCTGATCTGATGAATATGCCGGCTACTATGAAGCAATTGGCTGTGGTACAGTTTTTCTCTTGGTTTGCATTATTTGCAATGTGGATTTACACTACTTCTGCCGTGACGAGTCATATTTATGGGACAGAAGACGCTACATCTACATTGTACAATGAAGGCGCTGATTGGGTTGGAATATTGTTTACAGTTTATAATGCAGTAGCTGCCATTGTCGCATTTATGCTGCCAGTAATTGCAAAAAAAACAAGTCGTGTATTTACTCATTTTCTCGCTTTAACCTTGGGAGGTCTGGGATTAATCTCAATGTATTTCATAAGTACCCCAAATCTTTTGGTTTTATCTATGGTAGGTGTTGGAATTGCCTGGTCTAGTATATTATCAATGCCTTATGCTATATTATCCGGATCTTTACCCGCAGATAAAATGGGATATTTTATGGGAGTATTTAATTTTTTCATAGTTATTCCACAATTGATAGCAGCCACGATATTAGGATTTACAGTTAAGCACTTATTTGGAGGACATCCTATTTTTGCTCTTATTTTAGGAGGAGTTTCAATGATTATAGCAGGATTACTTACTTTTAGAATAAAAGATGATGAATAGTTAAAAAGATGTAAGAAAAATTCAACAATTAAAGTTAATAACTCTTTAAAAGGAGAAGAGGCCGGGGGGTGAGGTTGGAAAACGACAAGGACAGGGAAATATGATAAAAAAAAAGAGGCAGTTCTAATGAACTACCTCTTTATTGGATACTCCCCTTTATTGGGAGGATATAACTTTTACGTGAAAATTGTATAAATATCCTTCTATTTCACTATAAATCTCAATGCTTTTTTCGCTTTCTCCTTTATATTATAAATTCCTTTCTTTAGATTAGAAATATCTACTTTCGTATTTGATATTCTAGGTAAGAATACTTTATCTCCTTTCATATCACAAATGGTAACATTGTCCCAATTTTCCACATTTTCGATAATAATATAATCACTTGCCGGATTTGGAAATATACTCAATTCTCTACCGCTTATAGCAACATTTACTACGTTTGAATATTCGTATCGACCATCAAAATCAACTTGCTTTAATCTATAATAATCAGTACCATTTATTGGCATTTTATCTATAAAACTATATTTGACAATATCTCTGCTATCTCCTTTCGAATCAATTTTTCCAATTGCTGCAAAGTCTTTTCCATTTTCACTTCGCTCAATTTCAAAGAAATCATTATTATTCTCGGAAGCTGTTTCCCAAGACAACATAACTGTACCATTGTATTCTTTAGCATCAAATGACAATAACTTAATAGGAATCGCACTTTGTTGACCATAAATAAAAACTTTTCCGGCTGTTTGACTTCCAGGTGCTGTCCCATAGTCAATATCCCAATTAGCGGGCAACCCTGTAATAGAAGAAAAGGTTCCTGATAATGTTCCTTTATATTCCAATACAATAAATTGATCGGTACTGGCCGGAGTGAAAGCTCCAAAATCCAAAGCCAATGTGCCGTCCAATGTCGTTCCGTCAGTAAGAGTAGAACGTATTTGATCTTGGTCTCCTGCATTTGCTCCTCCATTGCCAAGAATCTCACAATTGTAAACGGAAGTTGAGCTTAAACTTAAGCCATTGTCTATTTGAAGAATACCCGGTGAATTTCCAGGATTTAAAATTCCTTCTTGGGTAAAATATGATCCATTTATTGCTTTACCTGAATATATTTCCCCTGTTGATTTATTTATAAAACTACTACCTGATGCTCCACTAATAGCCCAAAATGATCCTGTTGGTAATACTTGTTTGTAGGTACCGTAATTGGAAAAAACTCCACCTGTTGTATAAATAGACTCATACTGAACATCTTGAATGTATATTCCTGAAACATCTTCATTTAAAAAAGTTCCATTGTTATCAATTCCCCTGTGTCCACAGTGTGCAACTAATCCAATATTTATTTCAGCTAAATTAATATTATTAAATGTTCCTCCATTGTTATAAAGTCCTTGTGTTGTTGTATTATTAATATTGATAGTTCCTCCATCATTATTAAATGTTCCGGTACTATATAGTCCTCTACCTCCAATAGAATTAGCTGCAGAGCCAATATTTAAAGTTCCTCCATTAGTGAAATCACCGTTGTTATCCAGTCCATTTTTAACTATTGTAGCAGTATTACCAATATTTATTTCCCCCGCACCTGTATTACTAAATGATGAACCTGCATAGACTACAATGCCTTGTCCTTGAGAATCATTGATATCTATTATTCCCGTATTTGAAAATGAAGCTCTTGAATCCACACAAGGCTTATTTGCAGTTGTATTACCGGAAAAATCCATAACACTTTGATTGGTGAAAGATGCTGAATTTCTATTTAAAATAGCAGAATCGGAAATCTTAGCAATTGAAATTGTACCATTTATATTATTAAATGTCCCTCCATTATTATCAATACCACGAAACACATTTGCTCCCATTGTAATAGGGCTATTATTATCATTGTCAAATACACTTCTATTATCTATGCCAGGAAAATTTGTTCCGGTATTATTTATTGTTAGAGAACCTGCATCATTTGTAAATTTTACAGCATCAGCTTCATTAAATATGCCTGTTCTATCTATAGCTCCTGAAGTAGAACCGATATCTATTGCACCATTATTATAGAATTCAGCTCTATTATCAATACCGTAATATCCAATATTATCATTTAGTCCGATGTTAATTTCTCCTTCATTCCAAAATAATTGAGTCCCTGAAGCATTAAAAATACCACTTCCATTTTCGGTATTATCAATATTGATTACTCCTGTTGCAGTATTTTCAAAATCTACTTTATTATCTATTCCATGGTAGAATCCTGTGGTGCCATTAATACTTATAGTTCCATTATTTGTAAATTGTCCCGTACCTTGATTCAATATACCATTTCTAACAGACGTATTAATTTCAATAGTGCCATCATTAGTAACATCTCCACCATTACATCTCAATCCATAAGAAGCAGAATTTTCAATAGTAAGTGTTACACTGGAATTTATGGAAAATGTTGTCCCTTGGAACTCAACACTTTTTGCCACTCCATTAACATCAACATTAACAGTTGCACCAGCTGCCCAAATTTTCACATCTTCCGTTGCTAAGGGTTTATGTCCAAGACTCCAGTTAGAATCAGTACTCCAATTATTATCCGTACTGCCATTCCACACGTTATTTTGGGAAGTTAATAATGAAATAAATATAAAAATAAACGAAAAGGTAAGCATTATCTTTTTCATAATAATTTGGTTTTAATTTATTAAATGGTCAATTCTATTGAGAATTACAAATATAAATTGTAATAAACATGCCAAAGTTAAGCTATTTTTAGATTAAAAACAAACGATTGCGTAATTTTAACATAAGGTCGCTGCATAATCAAGAATACATCTAAATTATTTAACCAAAAGAGGGGTGGATTTTTTTTCTGCTTCTCTTTTCAAAAAGGAAGTATAATAATTTTCATTTCTAAAACTAGAAAAGCCTGTTTCCCATGCTGCATAAAAACGGTAATTGACGGGTTTATCTTTAGTTAAATTCATACTGATCATATATGTTTCCTCAATATTTTTAGTCGGAAAGCTATCTCTAACTACGGAATCAAAATCATTTTTATTAATCATAATTGCCAATCCGAGATTTTTCTTATCTTCAGCTTGAGGAGCATAAGTTGAGAATATCATCAGACTACCTATATTTACTTTTGACAATTGATCGCTATGTGTATTAACTATCCCTGTTACAAATTTTTCATCACCTTGTATTCCGGAAATATATACATCGCTAATATAATAAGGCTCACCTCCATAGATAGAAATCAGCTGTTCAATATTATACTTTCTACCTGCAATCAATACATTATTATGAATTAATTTCAGAGAGGCATACAAAGGACCATCCTCAATCAGTTTGTACTGACTATTTTGCAAATCTCTAATAGGATAAATGGTATCTCCTACTTGCAATGCAATAGCACCGGCTCCAAGTGATTTTCCGACATGCAGAATATCCATGCCCCAATCCGACAGCTTATGGTAATTAGTTCCATCTATACCTACACTATCCAAGACCATAGTCTCCACTCTTTTACCGAAAATATCAATTCCATTACGTTCATCGTAATAATTACGAAAAGCAACCCTGTCATTTTCCCAAGCCGGTCCTTCCATAAGAAACAAAGCAGATGCTTTAATGCTATCGTTTGTTTTAACTCTTTGGTAAGAATTTATTTCATCATAAGGAGGCTTTCTTTTACCGAATCTTACATTGGCTCTTGTTTTATAGTCAGATTTTTTGTCAACTTTTTTAATTAAGAGCTTTATTGTCTCTTCAGGCATTAAATCCAACAATAAAAACAAAGCATCTTTGTTTCCGTCACCATCCTTATCTATCAATTGAGATGCTATCTCCTTTTCTCCGACAAAGCATGCATAAGTTGCAGCCGTAATATCATCCGGTAATTTATTTATATCGATAAATACAGGTTCATCATAACGTTTGAAGTTGGCAGGATTAGTGATTTCAAAAGATAGGTCTTCTTTTTGGCAAGAAACAAAGGCGAGCATAAGCCCAAAATAAATTATGTATTTCATGTGTCTAAAATTTATCTGTATTACTCTTCACCGGCATGGCTTCCCAAGGTTGCCAATATACCTCCATCAACATATAAAATATGTCCATTTACAAAGTCTGAAGCCCTTGAAGCTAAAAATATAGCTGCTCCTTGCAACTCTTCAGGATTTCCCCATCTTCTTGCCGGCGTTCTCTTGATAATAAATTCATTAAAAGGATGTCCGCCTACTCTGATAGGAGCGGTCTGGTCTGTAGCAAAATATCCGGGTCCAATACCATTTGCTTGAATATTGTATTTTGCCCATTCATCCGCCATTTCTTTTGTCAACATCTTCAAGCCTCCCTTAGCAGCTGCATATGCGCTAACGGTATTACGGGAAACCTCGCTCATCATCGAATTCATATTGATTATTTTTCCTCCGGATTTTCGACGAATCATTGATTTGGCTACATACTTTGCCATGATGAACGGACCTACCAAATCTATATCTATAACTTGTCTAAAATCTTTAGCTGACATATCGACTATCGGAACTCTCTTTATAATCCCCGCATTATTTACCAATATATCAATAGATCCAACTTCCTTTTCTATTTTATCAATATAAACAGATGCTAAAGAATCGTCTGTAACATCAAACAAATACATTGAAACGTCAAAACCATCCTTTTTATACTCCTTATAAGCATTATCCAATTTCTCTTGAGATATATCATTAACCACAATTTTAGCCCCTGCCGAAGCAAGTCCTTTTGCAATTGCCATTCCCAATCCGTGTGTTCCACCTGTAACTAAAGCAATCTTTCCTGTCAAATCAAATAAATCTAAACCCATTCCTATATATTTTTTTTAAATTAATTAATCCACTCCTCACAAAAATTTACACCCCCATCGCAACAAATCGCAACCATCGCAACCATCGCAACAATTCGCAACCCCTTCGCAACCCCTTCGCAACCCCTCGCAACCCATCGCAAAATTCGCCCCCATCGCAACCATCGCAACAAATCGCACCAGTCGCAACCATCGCAACCTTCGCACCATCGCACCTCCCCTACCTCGACACCCTTCCGGATGTATGCCCTTCCATCAATTTCTCAACCTCTTCCACTGTAACCATATTAAAGTCACCCTCAATAGTATGTTTTAAACAAGACGCAGCAACTGCAAAATTCAGAGCTACCTGATCATTGTTATAATTCAATAAACCATAAATCAATCCCGCCATAAAAGAATCACCGCCCCCTACTCTATCAACAATATGAGTAATATCGTATATTGGAGCATTGAATAGTTTCTTGCCATCCCAAAGTACTCCTGACCAAGTATTGTGATTAGCATTTACAGAGCCTCTTAAGGTGATAACCACTTTTTTGGCTTTAGGAAATCTTTGCATTAATTGCTTTCCAACCGATTTATAATCTTCGGCTCCTACTTCTCCTTTCTCAATATTAACGTTCTCCGGTTTTATCCCAAATACTTTATCCGCATCTTCTTCGTTTCCCAGTATGATATCACAGTAAGAAACCAACTCCGGCATTATATCCGCAGGAGTTTTACCCCATTTCCATAGTTTTTTTCTATAATTCAGGTCACAACTTACAGTTAATCCCATTTCAGAAGCTACTTTAACCGCTTCCAGACAAACATCAGCAGCTCCTTTTGATATTGCCGGAGTAATTCCTGTCCAATGAAACCATTGAGCATCACGAAACACCTCTTTCCAGTCTATCATCCCTTTTTCAATAGAAGACATTGATGAATGGGCTCTATCATATACTACTTTACTACTGCGGTTAACAGCACCTTTTTCTAAAAAATAAATACCCAATCTTTCTCCTCCCCATTTAATTAACCTTGTATCGACAGAGTGTTTTTTTAGCTCTTTTTCACACCATTTGCCTATATCATTATGAGGAAGTCTGGTAACAAAACTGACGGGTACACCATAGTTAGCTAAAGATACTGCCACATTCGCTTCACCTCCACCAAATGTAGCTTGAAAGCTATTGGATTGTCCAAATCTCAAGTATCCCAGGGGAGCAAGACGCAACATAATTTCACCAAATGTTATTATCTTTTTATTTTTCAATTCTTCTTTATTTATCTACCTCAAATCAATAATTGATACTCCATCCATATCACCATAGTCAAGGTTTTCTCCTGCCATCCCCCAAATAAATATATAATTTGATGTGCCGGCACCACTATGTATTGACCAAGATGGTGAAATCGCAGCTTCCTCATTATGCAACCATATATGTCTTGTTTCGTTTGGTTCACCCATAAAATGGCTGACTGCTTGTCCCTTTGGAATATCAAAATAAAAGTATACTTCCATTCTTCTATTGTGTGAATGTGCAGGCATAGTATTCCACACGCTACCAGGTTTTAATTCAGTCATTCCCATTTGTAATTGACATACATCTACTACTGTATTAACTATCAATTTATATATAGTTCGTGCATTTGATTCCTCCATTGAGCCAAGATCTACTATATCAGCATCATCTTTTGTAATCAATATAGTAGGATAAGAAGTATGAGCCGGAGCAGAATTGATATAGAAATGAGCAGGATTATCCATATTATCACTTCTAAATACAACATTCTTACTTCCTCTACCTATATATAGGGCATCTTTTTTATTTAATTCAAACTTCATACCATCCACTTCAATATTTCCTGCACCACCAACATTAATAACTCCCATTTCCCTTCTTTGTAAGAAATAATCAGCTTTAAGCGGATCTATTGTCTCAAGTTTTAATTCTTTTGACTTTGGAACTGCTCCTCCTGCAATAAACCTATCGAATAATGAATAGACTAAATTAATGGTATCATCTTCCATTACGGGAGATATTAAAAATTCTGATCTTAGTCTATCAGTATCATAAGATTTGACATCCATTGGATGTGATGCAAATCGAAGCTCGTATTTCATGCTCATATTCTTTTTCTTTTTGATGATTCTCTAATTATTAATTTTGGATTAATTGAAAGTGAATTTAATATAATATCTTTTTTATCTGATTTGATTAAATCAAAAAACGTTTTAGCTGAATATCTTCCCATCTCAAGACTGTGTTGATCGATAGAAGTAAGACTAGGTGAAATAAATGATGTGAATTTTTCATTACTATAGCCAACAATTCCAATATCTTCAGGGATTTTATAACCGTTGGTTTTCAACCAATGTAATGCACCTACAGCACAATAATCACTTGATGAAAATATAGCATCAGGCGGATTTTGTAGCTTCATAAGCTCTTTTATGGACTCAACACCTGCATCATAACTTAAATTGTTAAAAACTATTAATTTCTTGTCTATTTTTATTCCTCTTTTATCCAATGCATTTAGATATCCTTGTTTTCTATTTCTGTAAATATTGATATGTTCAGGTCCGGCAAAAATCGCAATTCTTTTGTATCCTTCATCCAGCAAATGAGATACACCTTGAAATGATCCTTCAACATCATCGTTTACAATACTCATCGAATTTGAACTTTCTTGTACTCTATCGAAAAATATCAAAGGAACATTCATTTTCTTAACCTGATCCAAATGGTCAAAAGTGTCAGTTTCTAATCCAACGGAGACAAGAACTCCATCCACCCTAGTCCTTAGGAAAGTTTCAATACATTTTTTTTCTTTTTCAATTTTATCTTTAGTTTGACAAATCACAACACTATATCCTTCTTTTTTTGCCACTTCTTCAATTCCTGATATTACATTAGCAAAAAAGTCTCTATTGATATGAGGTACTATAACACCAATGGTCATAGACTTGCCGGAACGTAAATTGGCGGCCATAGAATTAACTTGGTAATTCCTTTGTTTAGCCAATTCCGAAACCTTCTTCCTCATACTAATACTAATACTCGGATGGTTTCTCAACGCTCTTGAAATCGTCGATGTTGTTGTGTTCAATTCTTTAGCCAAATCCGATATTGTTACTCTTTTTGCCATATCATTTTTTCGTTTATTTACAGCTACAAATATAGGTAAATAAATTAAGTTAAACCAAAAGTACTAATTAAATACAAATTATGCAAACGATTGTTTGAATATTTCAAAAATAATTCTAACTTTGTCTAATCGCTAACACAACAAGAAATGGATTATGGCTAGATTTACCAGATTCGAAGTTATACAAAAGTTTTATGAAACAGCTTTAGTTCCAATATATTACAATAATGACCTAGAGCTATGTAAAAATGTTATTTTAGCGTGTTTTAACGGAGGAGCAAAAGTATTTGAATTTACAAACAGAGGCGATTTTGCACATGAAATCTATTCTGATTTGCAGAAGTACGTGAACGAAAATATCCCCGAACTGGTATTAGGGGTTGGTTCTGTTTTTGATGCAGGAACTGCTTCATTGTATATGCAACTTGGCGCAAATTTTATAGTATCACCTGTTTTAAATAAGGAAATGGCTTATACTTGTAACAGGAGGAAAGTGTTATGGACTCCGGGTTGCGGTACATTATCAGAAATATCAGAAGCAGAATCATTAGGAGCAGAAATCGTTAAAATATTCCCAGGTACATCAGTAGGTGGTCCGGGCTTTATCAAAGCTATAAAAGGCCCCTCCCCATGGACTTCAATAATGCCTACCGGAGGAGTCACGCCGGAAAAAGAAAATCTCGAAAAATGGTTTTCAGCCGGGGCAAAAGTAGTCGGTATGGGATCCAAATTGATTACAAATAATATAGTAGAAGATAAGAACTTTGGGTTATTGACCGAAAAAGTAAGAAAAACCTTAAACATCATTAAAGAATTAAAAGATTAGCCATTGAAATTAAGATATATAATCATATTAACTCTTGGAATTGCTTTAGCTCAATATTCATGTACGGACAATAAGGTAACATATCTTAAATTAGCACATGGATTGCCGGTTGATCATCCTGTTCACAAAGCGATGGAAATGATGGCAAAACGCTTAGATGAATTATCAGAAAGCAAAATGAAAATAAAAATTTATCCAAGCGGTCAATTAGGTTCCGAACAACAAAATGTGGAACTTTTACAGATTGGAAGTCTTGCAATGACAAAAGTATCCGCAGCCGTGTCAGAAGGTTTTGCTGAAGAATACAAAGTGCTCGGTTTACCTTATATATTTACTTCAAAAAAGCATTACTACAATGTCTGTGATGGTGATATAGGAAAAGAAATACTGCTCAGTACCCAAAAAAAATGGCTTAGAGGTTTATGCTTTTATGATGCAGGAAGCAGAAGTTTTTATTCAACAAAAAAAATG
Source organism: Saprospiraceae bacterium (assembly GCA_027011385.1). GTDB lineage: Bacteria > Bacteroidota > Bacteroidia > Chitinophagales > Saprospiraceae > JADJGA01. The sequence continues at coordinate 17,325 of JALVAD010000230.1, forward strand.
ATAAAAACTCCAGATGATTTGAAAGGAATGAAAATCAGAGTCATGAAGAGCAAAACGGCAATGGAAATGGTAAATGCACTCGGTGGCTCTCCTACTCCATTGTCCTGGGGTGAGTTATACACTGCTCTACAAAGCGGTGTAGTAGATGGGGCGGAAAACAACCCACCAACGTTTTATGCTTCTCACCACTATGAAGTTTGCAAAAACTATTCTTTGGACGAACACGCTTCAATTCCCGATGTGCTAATTATGAGTAAAGTTGTTTGGGATAAACTGACAAAGCAAGACCAAAAATGGCTTCAACAAGCAGCTGATGAATCTGTGATTGAAGAGAGGAGACTTTGGGCAGCAGCTGAAGAAAATGCTTTAAGAGAGATTAAAAAAGCTGGTGTGGTAGTCTTTAGACCTGATAAAAATCTATTCTCAGAAAAAGTAAAAAATATTTACGATAGCTATAAGAATAATAAAAAAATCTATAATTATTTAACAAGAATTCAAGAAACCGGAAAACAATAAAACAAATGCCATTTATAACATCGATAAATAACATATTAGAAAAAATACTTATATTTTTAATGAGTATATTGGTTCTGGATGTTCTATGGCAGGTGATTGGTAGATATGTATTAAATTCACCAAGCTCATTTACGGATGAAATGGCAGGATTTATATTAATCTGGTTAGGATTGCTTGGGGCTGCTTATGTGAGTGGCAAAAAAGAGCATCTGGCTATTGATATTTTAATCCAGAAATCAAATCCAAAGCGTAAAAGAATAATAAATATTTTCATAGATATGATAATTATCTTTTTTGCTATTGCAGTATTAATCATTGGTGGGTTTTGGCTAGTTTACACCAGATTTGAATTGGATGTAAAATCTCCGGCATTGGGAATTCCGATGGGTTATATATATTTCATACTACCTTTGAGTGGGATTTTAATAACCTATTTTGCGATTGACTCATTATTGACTAATATAAAAAATAGATAGTATGGGAACAATAGCGATAGTTGTTTTGGTAGTCAGTTTTTTACTTTTATTGATATTAGGAGTTCCAATAGCATATAGTATTAGTATTTCCGGAGTATTAACAATGTTGGTCTCAATAGACTCTTTACCAGCTTTCACAACTTATGCTCAGAGGATGGCTGCCGGATTGGATAGTTTTACACTTCTTGCAATTCCGTTTTTTGTTCTTGCCGGAAATATTATGAATAAAGGAGGAATCGCAGTCAGGCTTGTTGATTTTGCCAAATCTTTAGTTGGAAATATGACCGGAGGATTGGCCTTTGTAAATGTGTTGGCTAATATGTTATTCGGTGCCATATCAGGGTCTGCTGCAGCTTCTGCATCGGCTATTGGCAGTATAATGGGACCGGAAATGGAAAAAGAAGGATACAAATCCAATTTTAGTGCGGCGGTTAATATTACTTCATCCACTACAGGTTTGTCTATTCCACCGAGTAATGTACTTATCGTATATTCTTTAGCAAGTGGAGGTGCTTCGATAACAGCATTGTTTTTGGCAGGATATATTCCAGGAATATTAACAGGAATTGCCATAATGCTAACAGCTATGTCTATTTTAATCTATAATGAAAAAGGGATTAGGTCTGTGTTTTTAGCTTTAGCAAAGTTTTTTAGTTTTAGTTTAATACTCGGACTAATAGTATTTATTATATTTAGATATATCGATTTGAATTGGCTAAGGATTTTGCTATTGGTTTTAATAATTATTTCGCCCGGTATTTACCTGAGTTTTGTTAACCCGAAAAGAATTAAAGACAGTTTGAGAAAATTCGCAATAGCATTACCGAGTTTAATGATGCTTTTGATTGTAGTCGGTGGAATAATAGTCGGTTATTTTACAGCTACAGAAGCTTCGGCAATAGCTGTATTATATGCTTTGATTTTAGCGAGCATCTACAAAGAAATGACTTTTAATGATTTGCCAAATGTGATACTTCATTCCGTTAAAACAACAGCGATTGTGTTGTTTCTAGTGAGTGCAAGTATGGGCTTATCATGGATAATGGCTTATGAAAATATTCCTCAAACGGTAAGCAATTTACTGATACATATTAGTGATAACCCAATTGTAATTTTATTGATAATAAACTTAATCTTATTAGCGGTAGGTATTTTTATGGATATGACACCGGCAATATTGATATTTACACCCATATTCTTGCCGATTGTGACCCAACAATTAGGTTTGAACCCGATTCATTTCGGCATTATTTTAATTATGAATCTTAGTATTGGTTTATGTACACCACCTGTTGGTTCTGTATTATTTATTGGTTGTAGTGTCGCAAATGTGAAAATTGCAGATGTTATTAAACCTTTAATACCATTGTATATAGCAATGATTTTAATCTTATTATTAGTAAGCTATATTCCGGACATAAGTATGTGGTTACCCGGTTTATTTGACTTATAATATAAAAACATAAATTATGACAAATTTGACACCTAAGCAAAGGACAATGTTGGCGATGAATAAGCAAGAAGTGGATAGACCTCCGATTTTTGTCACTTTAACGCCTCAAGCCGCAAAAAAACTATCAGACCATATGGGACTTCCGTATGAAGAACCTTTGGACTCAATGCTTTCAACCAGAATTTCACATATGGATTTATTGACCAAATTAGGGAATGATTGTGTTGGAATAGCCGGTTGCGCCCCAAAAAATAGTCCAACAAGAGTTTTGAAAGACAATATTCTAGTCAACGAATGGGGAATGAAATTTGTAGATGTGGGAATCTATTTTGAATTTTATGAATATCCTTTGGCAAATGCGAGTACAGTCGAAGATATTGAAAATTACCCTTGGCCTGATCCTTATGCAGATCGGCGTTTTGACGCCGCTCAAAAAGCCATAGATAAATACGGTGAGAAATATGCTATTGTTGCTGATTTGGAAACAGCATTTTTTGAGACCGCTTGGTATATGGTGGGAATGGAAAAACTTCTTATGTCCTTGGCATTAGAAGAAGAATATGCATTTGCTTTGCTTGATAAAATTATGGGAATTAATACCAAAATAGGTATGAAATTAATCGAAATGGGGGCTGATATTATTTGGGCTGGTGATGATTTTGGTACACAAAGAGGAATGATGGTTTCTCCTGACATGTGGAGAGAGGTTTTTAAACCCAGAATAAAATGGATGTTTGAACAATTCAGGTCAGTTAATCCGGATATCAAAATCGCATGGCATTCCTGCGGTTCAATTTTGCCTATCATAGGTGATTTTGCTGAAATAGGACTTGATATTTTGAACCCGATTCAACCTTTGGCAGAAGGAATGACTCCTGAGTATCTCAAAGAAAACCATGGTCATGAACTGTGCTTTTTCGGAGGAATAGACATACAACATTTAATGCCCCATGGTACTGTTGAGGAAATTCAAAAAGAAGTAAAAAGAAGAATAGATATATTAGGTGAAAAAGGTGGCTATATTATCGCTCCCGCTCATAATATCCAAGATGATACACCTGTGGAAAACATTTTGGCATTTTATGATGCTGTGAAAAATTATAAAAAGTAAAACTAAAAAAACAGATAAAGATGAAAATAGATTATGCATTATTAAATCAATACGTTTATGAAGGTAAAGCTCCTAAAGTAAAGGAGATGGTTCAAGAAGCAATTGATGCCGGGATTCCGGTTGCAGAAATTCTTGAGGAAGGTCTTATTGCAGGGATGTCTGTACTGGGAGAAGATTTTAAACATAATATCAGATATGTACCTGAAGTATTGATAGCAGCTCGCGCTATGAAAGCCGGTCAGGAACTTTTAAAACCACTTCTTGCTACTGCTGACGTTAAAGCAAAGAAAAAAGGAGTAATTGTTATCGGTACAGTAAAAGGTGATTTGCACGATATAGGCAAAAATTTGGTTACTATGATGGCTGAAGGAGCAGGATTTGAAGTATATGATATTGGTATTGATAAATCCGATAATGATTTTGTAGAAGCTGCTTTGAAATACAATGCTGATATCATTGGCATGAGTGCTTTATTGACAACAACAATGCCTTATATGAAGACCGTTGTTGAGAGATTTAAAGCAGAAAAACTTGATCATATAAAAATTGTTATTGGAGGTGCTCCAATCAATAGTCAATATGCCAAAGATATAAATGCAGATGGATTTGGTCCAGACGCAGCATCATCAGTCTCGCTTTTTGAATCATTGATTAGTGCAAAAGCATCATAAGAAATTGACATGCCTGATCCAAGGACAAGAAGTTTAAAACAAAGATTTAAAGAAAAAGATTTTCTTCTGGGAGTAGAATTAACTTCTTCAAGAGGCATTATATCCGGAAATAAATTACAAAAAACCATACAATTTGGTAATGATTTATCTCAAATTGAAGATATCGATTGGATATCTGTCACCGATAATGCAGGAGGACATCCGACATTAAGACCGGCAACACTTGGGAGGAAGTTTATAGAAAAGGGAAAAGAAGTAATTATTCATCTTACCTGCAAAGATATGAATAGAAATGCTTTGGAAAGCAATGCATGGACTTTGGCAAGTGAAGGGTTCAATAATATTTTAGCACTGACAGGTGATTATCCTCAAACAGACTATCTCGGTGGAGCAAAACCCGTTTTTGATCTCGATGCGGTTAGTTTGGTCAAATTGCTTTTTACGATGAATCAAGGATTGGAAACCGGAATAAAAAAGAAAATATCACTTACCAAAACAAATTTTTTCATTGGGGCTGCTTTCTCCAATTATAAAAGACACGAAAATGAATTGATACCTCAGTACCTGAAGCTTGCAGCTAAAATCAAAACCGGTGCCGAATTTATTATCCCACAAGTGGGTTTTGATTCAAAAAAAATGCAGGAATTGAAGTATTTTATAGTAGATAATGGATTTGATAAGACAAAACTAATCGGAAATATATATTTGCTTTCAAAATTCACTTCAAATCTATTTCATAAAAACAAAATACCGGGAATTGTATTGAATGACAATTTGCACTCAAAATGCATGAAAGCTGCCCAATCCCCTGATAAAGGAAAAGCATTTTTTATAGAGTTAGCTGCTAAGATGCTAAGTATAATTAGAGGGCTGGGCTACAACGGAGCTTACTTTGGAGGATTACACAATATCAATGATACAATCAAAATCTTGGAACTTGAAAAATCATTTGGAAATGATGATTGGAAAGAATTTGCAAAAGAAATAGGCTATTCGCAAAAGGGTGAATATTTTCTCTATCAAAAAAATCAGGAAACTGGTCTTTTGCTAAAAGATAAACCTAATGAATCGAGGAATAAACCAAAACTGAGTTTTAAGAATAAAACCAATTATAAATTGTCAAAAATAGTTCATAATCTCTTGTTCGTTCCAAATTCTATGGGGTACAAAGCAGGTAAAAGTTTGAGTGATTTGGAAAAATACCAAAAACATATTCCGGGATTTATCCACAGTATTGAAAAAATCGGTAAAGAATACATGTATGATTGTCAAGATTGCGGCGATTGTGCATTACCGTTCACAGAGTATATTTGCCCAGAGTCCCAATGTCCAAAAGCTCAAAGAAATGGTCCTTGTGGTGGTACTTATAACAGTATTTGTGAAGTTAAAGACCAAGATTGCATATGGGCTAGAATTTACGATAGAGCTAAGTACAGTAAAGCAAATAAAAACATTTTAGAACACTCTCCTGCAATAAAAGATAACTCGCTCAAAGGGACATCAGCATGGGCTAATTTTTGGCGGGGAGTGGATTTCAGCTCAAAACTAATTAATAAAAAATAGAATAGACATATGAAAGAAATAAGAATTATTGGCGATTTGATAAATAGTGCTTATGGAAGAGCTAGAAAAGCTTGGAGGAACAGAGATTTGGAAGGCTATCAAAAATTGGCTTTATCTCAAGTAGATTGGGGCTCAAAATTTCTTGATGTAAATATCGACAGAACAAAATCCGGGGATGTTTCTCTTGAAGAAATGCTGGAATTTCTTCCCGAATTGATTCCGGCTCTACAAGAAGTGACTAATGTCCCACTGTGTTTTGACAATCCCTCACCGGACTTTCAACAAACCGCTCTGGAATCATACGATTTTGGGAAATCAGATGTACCTATTATTAATTCTATTGCAGCATCAAGGCAGCAATTAGATAGATTTTTGGAATTAATCAATGAATATAAACCCTATGTTTTGGTCATCGTATCCGAAATTTTACTTCCAAATGGTGATAGCAGACAATGTGAGTCCCCACAAGACGTTTATAATGCATCAAGGTATTTTGTGGATTTATTGAGAGAAAAAGCAGATATTCCGAATGATAAAATCATTCTTGATCCCGGATTGCCACCTGTAAGTGCAGACACTCAAGGGATAGTAAATATGGGATTGGATGCAATGAAAATGATTAGTTCTGAAAAAGATTTTGAAGGAATTCATTTTTCAGTTGGGTTATCCAATTTCAGCTGGGGAACGCCCAAGCATATGCGTTCTGACTTTGAAAGAGCATATCTGAGTATCGCAGGTGAATATGGTCTTGATATGGCGATTGCAAACCCTGAGCATAACCCAATACCATTGGAAAAAGGTAATCCCATGATAGATAAACTTAGAAATGCATTAGAACAAGGAAGACCTCGTGATGGTATGTCGCAGGAGGAAACAGGATATATGCAAGCAGAAGCCATTCTTGCTATTGTTTCAGAAGGCGATGAAGATGATGATTTTTAGAAATTGAATAATTGTATGAATAAACTTATTTTTAATAATAAAATCTTAGATCATCCGGTTGGAAAAAATCTTTTTGTGCTGAAAAAAGATTCCGGTGTCTATATTCCGTCTTCGTGTTACAAAGCCGGTACTTGTAAAGAGTGTGTTATAAAAATAGAATCAGGTGAAGAGTATTTGAATGAAAGAACTATTCATGAAAAACACTTAAAATCTCCCTTTAGATTAGCTTGTCAGACAGAAATAATAAAGGACAATTCCACAGTTTTATGCTCCACACTGAAAAGAGACGAAATCATTATTGAAGACACATCTTATAATATAAAAAGTAGAAACAATGAATATATAATTAATCCTTTTGTTGTAAGGGATAATAAAGCTAATGTTTTCTTAGGCAATGAAATTATTGATAGTAATGCCGAAAATATTTATGGTTTAGCTATAGACATTGGTACAACCACCATAGTTCTAAGATTGATTGATATCGAGGATGGAAAAATCCTTAAAGTTGTGTCCTTTGAAAATCCACAGCGTTTTGCAGGCTCAAATGTGATGTCAAGAATACTTTTTGACACCCAAAATAGAGGAAAACAATTGAAGAGAATATTGACATCATATATATCAGATGCCATTAAAAATCTAACAGACAATCCCAAGAACATTTATGATGTTATAGTTGGAGGAAATACAACAATGCGAGATATTTTCTTTGGGCTGAATGTCAAATCCATAGGGCAATCTCCGTTCATTTCCATTAATGAAATAGAGTACAATGAAGGTAAAGTTGAGTCAACGACATTGGTATCAAACGGAGAAAAAATGCATTTACCTATTCATCCAAAAGCGAGAGTTATCAGTTTGCCTCTGATAGGAAATCATATTGGCTCTGATATATCAGCCGGTCTTATTGCTGTAGAATTTCACAAAAGCAATGTTAATAATATTTTTATTGACATTGGAACCAATACCGAAATAATTATCGGCAATAAAGATAAAGCATTTGCTTCTTCCAGTCCCTCAGGTCCTGCGTTTGAAGGAGGAGGAATTACTTTTGGAATGCCAGCATTAAAAGGAGCAATTGAAAGAATAAAAATTGGAGATAAATCCGTAAATTTTAAGGTTATCGGTGACATAAAACCTATTGGTATTTGTGGTTCAGGATTAATAGATGCATTGGGAGAACTAAAAAGGACGTCAACAATAAATACAACAGGTAGATTGAATAATGGAAATGATAAATTTTATATAAATGAAGAAATATTTATCTCTGAAAATGATATCAATCAATTGGCTCAAACCAAAGGTTCTAATTCAGGTGCCATAAGGGTTTTGATGGACAAATCAGGATTGGATTTTGATGATATCGATACTATTTTTCTTGCAGGAGGATTTGGGAAGCATATAGATTTGGATATGGCTAAAATGATTGGGCTTCTACCAAATGTTCCAAATGACAAATTTAAGCGAGTAGGAAATACAAGTATTGAGGGACTAACTATCGCTTTATTAGACAAAAATAAAAAAATAGAAATTGATGATTTTATAAAAAAGATAAAGACGGTAAACCTGGAATCGGAACCGGATTTTTTTAATTATTTCGTTGATGGATGTCTTTTTTTACCAATGGGAGAAGAACACGAAGAAGAGGATGACTTTTAAAAAATAAAAATTATTGTATTATGAAAATTATAATAGGTAAGGAAATAACCACAGCTGAGGCAAAATTAGCTGATAGTTATACTGACAATTCCGGTATTGGAGTGCATTATGTAGATGAGTATATCAAACAATTCAATATGAAAAATGAGGAATTTGAAGTAAAGGCGAAAAGAAAAGGGCTAAAGGTTATGCTTAAAATCAACGGTACCTTGGGCACAGGGCTTATGAGAAGACTTGAAGTCAGTACCGACCCCAAAGTGATGCTTCAAGCAGCATTGGAAGAAGCAGCTAAAGAAGCAGGATTTGAGTATAAAAACGAAAATGGAGAACTCATATTTGAGAATTAACTGTTGCTTTAATTCAGTGGTGCATTTCATTTTTAGCTTTATTACAAGAATTTTTGTTGATGTGGGCAGCATTGGGTACCTACGGCACGCATTTTAGTCGGTTAATAGCCTTTTTTACCCATGTTTTGTGCCTAACGGCACATTGATGTGTTTTCGATCAGACACTATATAGAAGTAAAACGGATTAATTTCATAAGTGGGGCGGTCTGTGCAAATAGAAAAATTAACCTTATATACGAAAAAATGAAATACACCTTAATTCAGCAGTCCTTTTTGGGTTATAAAATCAGCTAACTCTTCTCCGTTAATCTTTGCCATTTTGGTATTGGGATGTCCGTGTCCTCCCCTGTATTTATTGTCATTTATGGGAGTTTGATGTAAAAAGTAAATACCATTTGATTCTCCCCCACTCCGCTTTACTATATATTCTATTTGATCTTTAAACTTTTTAGTAGAGTTCATTGGTCCGGTAAGACATATGATTTTGGCTTTTGGATGATAACCGCGAAGCTTGGAAATAAAATTCAAATAAGCATTTTTAAAGTTTTCATCAGTGGTTTTTTTACAATTATGATCATTAGTTCCAAGGTTTATTACGATTATATCCGGAGAATACTCGTCGTGATTGTATTTATTATTACCTTCCGCTTTAAGGTCAGCAAGATATTTCTCATACACTTCAGGGATAGAATCTCCCTTTGAGCAAGCATAATTGTAAATAACTCCACGTCCTGAATAAGCTACAGCTCTATATTGTGTATTCAATTTTCGGGCACAAACGGCACCATATGCAAGATAATTATTTTCATCTTCGGATCTAAAGCCACCAGCTGGATTATCTTCATTTCCATAACCACAGGTAATTGAGTTACCCACGAATTCAATTCTCTTTTCAGGCAATGGTTCAATTTCCAATAAAGTGCCATTGATTTCAAAGCCCAAAAATTCAACATTTCCTAGCATACTTTCGGTTCGTTTAGTTATTTCAAGTACATGCTCTCCGTAACTCAATCCAGCTGCACATTCAATGGTCAAAAGAGTGTCTCCCAACTCTATTTTATCCTTGAATTGTCCATCTATGAAAATATTCAGATAATTTGATTGTGGATTTGTTCCTTTGAACCCTCTGAATTTGGCTTTTACATCTGTCCCTTTAAATTTTACTTTTATTGAAATACCGGGAAACGAAAAAATAGGTTTTAGTGAATCAGAAAAATCAATTCTTCCTTGGTATTGAATTTTTGGATTATCGGGCAAATATTCTTTGACCTCTTGTGAATACATCCGGATTACAAGAAACAGTATAAATGATACACCGACTATTTTTTTTATTGATTTATTCAAAATTTCCTTTTAAATTTTAACAAATTTCTTTACCACAAAATCATCTCCTTTTCTTATTTTGATAAAATAAACTCCACTTAAATAACCATTAAGTGAAATAGTCCTTGTATTTTCACCTTTTATTAACTTATTGTTAGCAATAATATTTCCATACAAATCCGTAATGATATAGCTCGAGCCATCATCAATATTTCTTATATTAAGGCTATTCAAGGCGGGGTTAGGATAAATTTCTATATCATTAGCATCAAATCCATAAGTAGAAGTATTGTGATCCAACGTAAATGTAAGAATTGGTCTAACAAAAGAATTATTATTATCTCCAGAACTTATTTTATAATACGAAGAATTAAGTTCATCTTTTACATCAACATTTAATCTTATAAAAAGATAATTTCCCCCATGCGCACCGTTATCCTTTTGCATTTTTATATACTCCAATAATCTGGTGGATGCGAAAGAATCGGTTTTGATTACTCCTGTAGTTGAGTTAGGGGTTATAAAATCATCCATTATTGAAAATCCATTGTTATCAAATCCGAAATCTCCTTGATAAAATGTTTCTATATCTATTTTTGGCTTCCTTTGATATTTCAAACCATAGATATCAATATTTCCCGAGGGTGTACCATTCACACCATTGTATGCGACGCTAATGGAGGCATTTACAATACTTTTATTAGGTGGAAGAGAAGGGATTTTAAATGCAAAAACACCATTCAGGTCTCTATTGCTTTTAACTCCTCCAATTTTCATTTCTTCCCCATACACCCATTCTTTTTTATTTCCATTTGTGATTTCTTGGTCTTCTTTCACACTGGCACATAATGCCAAATAATTTTCATTATCATAAGAATTGGTTTTTGTCGATACTTCAATTATATTGGATTTATTATTTGCATTATCCAAGGCATAAACTTTGAAAGTATAATTAGTGTTAGAGTACAAATCTGTGACTAAGCAATTATTACCGCTTACGACTATTTCGTTACTTTCAAATACCACATGATAATTTTTAATGTCAAAAATATCATCTGCATCTGCCCAACTTAATTCCACAAACGAAGCCCCGGTTTTGTCAACGTTCAAATCGCCGGACAAAACAGGAGAAGAAAAATCATAATCCTTGCCACCTCTTTCAAAACATCCTAAGTCAGGCAATCCAATATTTCGTAATACTCCGTCAGCATCAATAGTAGTTGCTTCCTTAATTTCCCCTCTATCAATCGCTACTGTATTGGGCTTCAAGTGAAAATTCCATTTATTGTAATCTATAAAAATCTTAGTATTTCCCTGGCTTATATAATTATGGTCATAAGTACCAGGATAATCATCTTGAAAATTGCTACCCATTATATTATTTCTTGTAAGATTACCATAACTAAATTCTCCGCTTTTGGTTCTATTGATTCTGATCCAAGGTTCAACACCAGGTTGATATTTTTTAAATGGATTCTTTATAACTGTATTATTAACAATTTTACAGTTTTTTGCACCGTAAAGTGCGATACCGTGATTGTGATGAATAACAATTAGATTATCCTCTATCACCCAATCGACAGCAAATCCGTCAAAATCGACAACACCTTGCATGATTTTCGTTTGTAAGGGTAAATCAGGATAACTTATATCAGTTATTTGGTTGCCCTTTAGCACAATCCCTTTCACTCCGTTTATCCAACTTTGAAAACCGTCATCATGATTACCGGTATAATAATCATAGACGACTGCATTTTTTATTTGATTATATAAAAACTGTCCGTAATCCCCTAATCCTCTGACAGCATCTCCGGAAAAATTATTGATAAGATTATACGCCAATGTATTATTTTTACCGAAAAAAGTAACAGGAAAATCGGTATTGTAAATATAATTGTTTCTAAAAGTACAATATTTTCCTTGACTAGTAATTCCGTCGCCGGCATAATCGTACCAATCTTGATTTGTTGGCCAGTCAGAGATATCCGGTGTGCCATAAATCTCACAATTCTGAACAATTATATTTCTAGCTCCTCCCGATAGTTTAACATAAACTCCTTTGTTTGTAGTCGAGGCAGCAGCCGGTGAAATTTTAAGACCACTTATACTCCAATTTGTAGCATAAGGAAAGTTCAATCTTTCTGCCATAGGAGTTTGTCCTTTTTCAGCTACGATATAAACCATACCATCATTAGAATCGGAAAAAACAAGCTGACCAAGATTTCCACTTCTTAGATAAATAACAGTACCTGCCGGGAGACTATTCCCCCCCTCAATCAATTTTTTCAAGGATTTTAAAGGTTCTGTATAATTCCCTGAATTCTCATCATTTCCATTAATGGGATCAACATATATTGTTCTTGTTCCATTCTCGATACCTTTCACTATAAGCTTAAAATATTGACGTGACTTACCCAATTCGGAAGTAGCATTCAGTTCAATTGTGTATTCTCCAATGTCAGCTTGAGAAGGCTCAAAAACAATTTTCCCATCTCCTTTTTCAAGAGAAAACACTTTGCCGAACGAAGGAATATCAGGACAGAAATAAGTGACTTGTTTTGTATTGTTCAATGTTGAGAAGTAAACGGTTATTTTAGAATTTACAAATACTTCTTGCTCTCCAACTTTTGATACTATTAAGCCTTTCTCCTGTGCATTTAACAATAAACCAAATGCAGTAAAGATTAAAATTAATAAATTTTTATACG
>JALVAD010000231.1 GCA_027011385.1 Saprospiraceae bacterium
CAATTCCTGATGATCAAGCAGAAGGAATTCAAACAGTTGGTGACGCTATTAAATATGTTGAAGATAATGTAGAATAATACTTTGATTTAAGTATTTTTCTTGTTAAAATATCCACACTATTCAAGAGAGTTAAGTTGATTAATTCTGTTGTGTTAGTGTGGATATTTTTTTATTTGAGCTATTGTCATCTGCCCGGGAGCTGTAGTCTCTCCATCTAAGGCCACATAGGTAAATGGTGCTCCCAATCCAATAGAAGCGATCCTCGTAACCTTTCCCAATTCTCCCATATTAAATGCAATTATATTAGCATTTTCCTTGTAAAGAGAAAGTACACGTTCATTATCTGCTTCCGAATTACTATAAAATACTAGTTTTATCAAATCTGCATTTAGATTCTTTGCTTTTTTTATGTATGCCTTTATTTCTTCTATTGGGGGAGTAATATCATAATTATGTATAGAAAGTATCAATTTAGTATTATATCCGGAGCAAAAATCTTTTAAGCCAGATATATATTCAATATTATTATAATCCATATCAAGATCGAGCCAAGCCGCTCCATAAGCGATTGCAGTCTTAATAATACTATCGCGATATTCAGAGGTTTCTTGCCCCTTTCTATATGTAGCAATAAGATTGTTATGAGAAGAAAATATATCCTTAACTTGTCTTCTGTCAAAATCACATAAATCTAACCTTATTTCGGCCATTTCATATTTTCCAATAGATTTTAAGGCTTTTTTATAATCCTTTAATCCTATACTAACACAATACATTTTAGTATTTTAATCAACCCATTCTGCAAGAAACAAGTTTGTATCTCTTGTCCCACCATTATTTCTATTTGAGGCAAATACCAAATATTTCCCATCAGGTGAAAATACAGGAAAGGATTCAAAAACATGCCCATAAGTCACTTGTTCAAGCCCTGTGCCATCCAAATTAACCATAAAGAGGTTAAAAGGAAAACCTTTCTTGGATTTATGATTTGAAGAAAAAATCACTTTTTTCCCTGAAGGAAGGAAGTAAGGTGACCAGTTGGCATTTCCTAGCTTTGTTATTTGCTTCAAGTTACTACCATCAACATCACAAATATACAATTCCATATCTACAGGCTCGACTAGATCTCTAGCCAATAAATCTTTATACTTCTTGATCTCCTCTTTTGTTTTGGGTCTGGACGAACGGAATATCAATTTAGTCCCATCAGGTGAAAAGAATGCGCCTCCATCATAACCCAATTCATGAGTAACTTGCTTTTTATTTGATCCATCAATATCCATAGTCCACAATTCTATATCACCACTTTTTGTGGAAGTATATACTATTTTATCCCCTTTTGGTGACACAGTAGCTTCTGCATCATATCCAGGAGAATCAGTAAGTTTTTTTATTATTTTTCCTTCAGGAGTCGCAACATATATATCGTAGCTTGGGAATATACCCCATACATAACCATCTGTTCTTTTTGGTTCAGGCGGACAATCCTCCCCTTCTTCATGAGTTGAAGCGTAAAGTATATTACCATCCGGCAAGAAATAGCTACATGTTGTCCTTCCTTTCCCCGTACTTATAAGTTTAGCTTTATTACCTGGTTTTCCAAGACCTTTAAAGGCATCCATGACATATATTTGATCACAATGATCACCCCAGTTTTCATTATGAGCCTGAAAAACCAATTGTTTCCCGTCAAAACTCCAATATCCTTCAGCATTATCACCTTTAAAGGTCAATTGTTTTACATTTTTGAAATGTTTCTCTTGGGGATATTTCAAATCTTTAAGATCTTCATCTCCTTTGAGTTTATATTTTTCGCCATGGTATTGGACTTCTTCTTCATTTCCACCTTTTTTATGAGTTTTCACCCCTTCTTTAGTTGAATGATTTTCTTTCTCTTTACAAGATATAAGTAATAAGCTTAAACCTAAAAACAGAATTAACGACTTTTTCATTTGTTTATATTTTAAGTGCTAAAAAATTAAAAATAGCTATTCAAGACACAAGAAAAACAATTTATTGAGTCAATTGTTTGATTTACTTCAATAAAAAACATACTCAATTTAATCCTTTTTGCTTGAATCAACACAAGTCATTATAAAACATTAACAGTCATGATTTTGCAAAACTCATAAAAATTATTTATATTTACTCCTATTCTTTTCGTGCTTACTATTAATTAAAATTGAATTTACTTAAAGTAGCCAAGAGAAATCAAAGCAAATTCTTATAACTCTGCATTTGACAATTCTTTAAACGTTCCGCCACCTTTGATAATAAGAGCCGAACCTAAAGAGAATATAATGATATTTTTTTAAGCTAGTATAAACTCAATACTGGACAAATGTTAAAGTTTTACATTTATTTTGTTATCTCACTCAACATCATTATATTTGTCTATTCTTTATTTTATAACTAAAACTTTATATTATGCTAGCATTAATCATACAATTAATCAGCGGAGCAGTGGGAGGAAACGTTGCCGGTTCTCTTATGAAAAAAAGTTCGCTAGGAACATTATGGAATTCTGTAGCAGGAATTTTAGGAGGCGGTCTTGGTGGTCAGGTATTGGGCATGATATCTCCAGCATTGGGTGCAGCCGCATCAAGTGGAAGCATGGATTTGTCCAGTATTTTAGGAAGTATCGCCGGAGGTGGTGTAGGAGGAGGGAATGACTGAAAAAACGAAATAAAAATGAATCGACCCTCTTTTATCAGCAAATTTCCTTATGAGTTTAGTGTCTCACACAACCATTTAGCCCATAAAAACATCTATCTAGTAATACAAGACAAGAAATATTAAATATCTTTATTCTTTATCCAGTAGTTGCAAGAGATGAAGCAATTATTAAAATTGGATAAGCATATATGTATAATTATTTCTTGCATATTGCACTATTATCATACCGGTATCTTA
>JALVAD010000232.1 GCA_027011385.1 Saprospiraceae bacterium
GTATTATATGCAACAATTTTATAAATGATTCTATAATTACCTTCAATAAGTTCTCTAATGTTCTCTTGGTTTATTTCAGGAACTTTCCTACCCAATTGAAGATATTTTTTTTTAAAACTTTAGTTTTGTTTTTAATTTTGTAAACTTGGTGTTTTGCATATCTTCGAGAATCCTTGGATATATATTCTGCAATACTCTTTAAATCAGCTTTAGCCTGAAATGTCCAATTTATTTGAACCATCCTTCCATTTCATTTTCTAATTCTTGTTCCGAGATTACTTTACCATTTTCTGATTGTTTAATTCCGGATTCAATCTTATCAATTAAAATTAGTTTTTCAATTAATTCGTCTATAGTAAAATGTTCGGGCATTTTATCAATCTGGTCTTTAATTCTAAGTTTTGTTAACATCTTAAATCCTTTATTAGGTCTCCGCAAATGGTTCTTTCTTTACTTCCAATCATATGATTTAAGATTAATAACAACTTTTTCTATATTTGAGTTGCATTATTATGTAAAATTTAATTTGGATGGAGAATAATCGATACTGCCCCCTTCCCTTGCCCTTTCGTTATGACACATCTTTTAGCAAAAAAATTTAAGATTTATTATAACTTTTTACGAGAACCCACCTCAATCCTCCCTTACAAGGGAGGAAGTTGCAACCCCCAGTCAAATACTTCGTTGATTTCACGGGGTAAACCATGTGAAATAAATTTTCAATTTAGGCGAAGCCTATTTCACGGGGTAAACCGCAATAGCACCGCTTTTTTCAAAAAAACATTTAGTTATAAAACAAGATTATATATTTTCTACAATTCAATAGATATTGAACTATACTGGATATGACTCCCTTCCCTTGCCAAGGGAAGAGCCGGGGATAGGTTCTAAAATTAATCTCGAAATTTGAGTTACCCCATCCTTTGCCTTGCAGCTTCATAAATTGTGACAGCAACCGAGACTGAAACATTTAGCGAATCCACTATCCCCGTCATCGGGATAGTAAATATTTTCTTTTTTGTTTTTAACCAAAAAGAACTTAATCCCTGAGACTCTGTTCCGAAAATCAAGGCTATTTTTCCTGTCAAATCAATATTATATAAATTATTATAAGCAGGTAATGCCGCAGCATAATATTCAATGGCATTATGGTTAAACCAAGATAGCAGTTCCTCATTTCCTCTCACCACAACAGGAACAGTAAAGGCAGCTCCAATACTTGACCTGATGACATTGGGATGATACTGGTCAACTTTTGATTCTGTCAGTATCACAGCTGTCACTCCTGCTGCATCAGCAGTACGGAGCACCGCTCCCAAATTGCCCGGTTTCTCTACCGATTCCAAGACGACATACAAGCCCTCATCCGCAGAAGAAAAATCTTCAAGCGAATATATTTTCTTTTTGAATACGGCTAAAACCCCTTCGGTATTATCCCTATATGCTACTTTTTCGTAAACCTTTTTGTCCAATTCATACAGCTCTACGCTCTCATTTTTACCTTTCAAAAAAAGCGATATATCGGATTTGAAAATTTCCGAACAGTAATAAAGGGAAACAATTTCAAATCCTGAATTTATTCCTCTAGAAACTTCTTTTACTCCTTCAGCTATAAAAACATCAGAAGCTTTGCGCTCCCTGCTTTTGTAGAGTTTTCTGAGTTGTAATACCTTTTTGTTGTGAACACTACTTATGTACATTACGCCAATAACTTAGCTTTCATTGAAGCAAATTCCTCATCAGTGATAATATCAGATTCTTTTAGTTGCCCCAATTCTTTAAGTTTAGTGATAATTTCATCCGTAGTCTTAAGCTTATCTTTCTTCTCTTCTACTTCTTTTACAATCGCTTCTTTCTTCTCTTGATCCTTGCTAAAATCCTCGGCTATTTCCTTACCTTTTTCAAATTTATCCGTGTACATTTTTTTCAAGGAATTCAAATCCACATCAAGGAATGTCCCTCCTGTCTCAAAATGTTTTTTGAAAGCATAACCTATACCATAGGTAGATGCTCCTGACAAAACAGCTGTGGCTACGCCGCCGAGATAAGAGCCAATTATCGGTATAAATTTAATGGCTCTAGAAGCTCCCGCTTTTGCAAGTCCTGCTGTAGTGAGGGATGTAATTATTGCTTTGCCTTCTGTCTCCTTGAAATCCACCTCATAGATCTTAGCCAATTGCCTAATCATATCAAGCTGAATATAGCTGATTGCTGCAAAATCAAGCAATGGAATCGGGATAAAACCCGCTCCCATAGACCAAATCATATGGTTTTTTATAATTAATTCCGAACTGTCATTTCTAATATTATCAGCTTCTTGCATAAAAGTATATATTTATTATAATAAAAATAAGTGGTCATTAAGATAACTCATTTTAATTACAAATATTTCTTCCAAAAAGTTCAAAATCTGACATCACTTTTCCAATAAGTTCTCAATCATCGTCGCATTTTCGTAATTTGCACCTCCATCCAACAATGTAAATCTCATCCTAGGTTTACTCACTATTTCAAATTCATTTACTCCATCCTCAAGTTTATGGCATTTGATAGTCATCCTCTCACCCCAAGCTATTCCTGTCATATTGGAGTTTAATTCTATTCCCCCATCAATTTTCTTTATTCTGTGCCTTTCAAAAAAATAAGCCTTCTTAATTTTCTCCAATAAGTTATCCAAAGACATTTTTGATCTTACTACTTTTTTGTTTACCAATTTAATATCTTTATCCTCCAATCCTCTTTTCTTCAATTCAGCCTGATGAATTGACACTGCGAATAAAGACATTATTCCTCCAAATAAAAACATATTCAATAAAAAACTTAACAAATGAAAATTATATCCAATTAAGAAATCAAAAAAAGTTTTGGTTATTGCAAATCCTACCCCTGTGAT
>JALVAD010000233.1 GCA_027011385.1 Saprospiraceae bacterium
TCATAATAAAATGTGTTTAAATTTTAAAAATAATATAAAAATTTTAAACTTCAAATCTCAGTTTGATTTGGCTAGCCAAATCAAACTGAGATTTGAAGTTTACACACTTTATTGGATACTCCCAATCAAAATGAAAAGACTTGTTTTTTGTTTTCTATTTTTAATACTTTTTTGAAAGGTTCTATCCACAGGTCATATCTGTTATGATTTTCCATTCACCATTAATACTTTTCCAAATAAGATTAAAATACCCCGAGGGTTCGTCTTTATCTCTTTGCAATTTGTACCTGCCGATAAGGTAGTATGTATCTTCTCCAAGTTTTTCGATTAAATCAATATCAAAGTGAAGCTTACCCATTATAGTTGTATCAGGATAAGATTTTATATAGTTATTAAGAGTTGTTTCCCATCCATAAGTTATCCCTTTGCTACCTACAAATTTCAAAGAGTCATTTTTCCAATAGCCTTCCATAAATTGTTTTAAATCTCCATTATTCCACGCTTCCTCTTGCATTTTCATAACTTTTTTAATTTCTTCTTTTGCGTTAGCAGCTGATTTGGAAGTTGATGTATTATTACAAGATGCTAATACCGCAATAAATATAAGGAGTGATACAAATTTCATAGCAATGATTTTAATTGTCTGGCTTCAAAGGTAAAAATTCTTAGATATTTTAATTATAATATTGCTAATTTCAATTAAATATTTTTTATCAGGCAGCGATTGATATACTTTATGTCTCTATTAATAAAGTGGTTAAATAACTTTGTCCTGCTCCTATTGCATATTTTTATTAATACAAACATTTTAACAATGAAAAACTTATCCTTGATTTTCGTACTATTTTTTATTTTTTCACATAATTTAAAAACTTTTAGCCAATGTACTCCAGTACCAAGTAATGACAGTCCATGCATGGGTGATCCAAATTCTTTTTATGATTTGGGATATGGTGGTGATGCATTTGGTACTACTTGTTGCGCTATAGGATACAATGATGATCCTAATGCAGACAAGGCCAATGTTTCTTGCGGGACAGCAACTGATGACGATGCGGTGTGGTATAGAATGAATATTAATCCAAACTATGACGGTATAATGTTGAGCGTGTATGATGAATCTGGTGTGAGTATCGGTTATGAACATTCAGTTGAAGTTTATGCTGGTTCGGAGAATGCAATTTGTGATGGTACTGCTGAACTTATCAAAGCATATTGCATAGGGGAATACGTGAGTGAGAGTTATATTGGCTGTTTACAAGGTGAAGAATTCCTTTTTATAAAAGTGTCATCAACAGAATCAGATTGTGGAACATTTCATATAGATGCACGTCAAGACAATGCATATGGTGGAGCTAATACTTGTGAAGTTATTTCAGATGAAGAGACTCTTTATCCTGTTTCATCAATAAGCCCTAATTTACAGTTTGAGTGTGTCACAGGGTATTTAAACAATGATTTTTGTGCTGCACCTGAAGTCTCTGATGCTTGTGATGTTTTTGAAACCAACCCAACTATGTGGTACAAAGTTGTTGTTGATGAAGATGCTAATCAATTATATACAAATATCACAACCCAAAATGGATGGACTCCGGTTTGGTCTGTCTTCAAAGGAGATTGTTCCAATCTTATTAATGCTGCAGCTCCGGGTGAATATAAATGTAGTACCGAGTCATCTCCTTTATTGACAACTGTAAGTGAAGGTGTTTATTATATTGCAGTTTCTTCGGAAGAAGGAGATATTTATAGCCCATACTTTGAATTATGTGTTTCAACGACAAAAATACCTGTTATTTGTCTGGGTGAAGAGGATTATTGTGATAATGACGAAAGCACTTCTTTCCAAATAATAAATAGAGAAAATATCGAGAATGAAAGTAATGGTCCTCCATACAATGGACCTTTTTGTCCGGGAGAAAAATTGACAATGCAGGTCAAATTCACTTATCACACTGAACAAACTAATGATGAAAGATTGCTGGCAATGATTCCTGATTTTGGAAATGGTTGGGATATCGATTACTATGATTTATATGCTAATCCTCCTGTTACCGCGCTAAATGTTGAAGCAGAATGGTATGAAGAAGATAATAGTTGTTATCCGTATGTAACCGAACCTTTTGAAGATTTATGTATATATTTTGATGATAACTCTAAAATGCATTTATGTAATACTCTTTGTGAAGATTGTCCATGTAATACAGGATTGGAAGTAGGAGATCAAATCCCGAGCGGGTATTTTTGGGTTCAAGATTCTGATGAAAATACTTGTGATTCAGAAGATTGTTCTCCATCAACCAAGAGAGGAGTTCCCGGAATAAATGGTGAGACTACTGTTATTTGGACTATTGAATTAAAAGTAAAAGAACTCTCTGATTCTTTATGTGAGTACAATGATGATTTAAGTGTAAGTTTCATGACATTTTCTGATGGAGTTGCAGGCTGTCATAGTGATAAAAAAGCTGAATGCCTATTGGATAAACCGCAACATTCACCTCGATGGAAGGTTAATTGTCAAATGACTAATCGAATAGTTGCAACTCCTGACAATAAGAATATTTGTACTGGTGATACTGTCGGAATAAAAATCAAAAGCGTTGGTGATACTACAAAAATGATAGTGGTTTCATACGATGATAATCCCTATGTTCAAGGAGAGAAAAGAGATACATTTTCTAATGGTTTTGGTGTCATAGACGATACATTGACTCTTTTAAATGGAGCAATATGTGATTCTCAAGTAGTATATTATTATGCAGAACTTTTGGATAATGTTTCATTCTGTACTATAAAAACCGACACTATCAAAGTATATGTTCACCCAAAACCACTTTATTCAATTGATAAAACGGATGAGACGGCATTTGAAGCAAAAGACGGCACAGCGAATATTATATCAGGGTGTAATGATAAGAATTACTCATTCGAATGGAGCACCGGGGATACAACGGCTTTTATTCAAAACCTCGCTCCGGGTAAATATTTTTTCACTATTTCAAGTGAAGTCGGTTGTAGTATATTGGATAGTATAGTTATTGAACCATATATTTGTGCAGATTTATCTTTGGATTATCAGAAAAATGATGTGAATTGTTATGGAGAATGTACCGGGAGTATTAGTATTAATAATCTAGTAAATGGGAAAACTCCGTTTAACTATCAGTGGAATACCGGTGATTTTACATCAGATATCAACAATCTATGTGCAGGTATGTATTTTGTCAAAGTCACAGACTCCGTCAATTGCAGCATAATAGATAGTATTATCATTGATTCGCCAGAGAAATTATTGAGTAATATTTCTTCTACAAATGAAATGTCCTTAGGAGCAAATGATGGAACTGCCGGTATAAATCCTTCCGGAGGAACCGATCCATATACTATTATTTGGAGTACAGGAGATACTAGTTTAAGCATTGCCAATTTGAGTCCTGGAACTTATTATGTTACTATTACTGATGCCAAGGATTGCATACTTGAAGATAGTGCTACAATACAGTCATTTGAATGTAGTACACTGAATATTGTCTCACAACAACAGAACGTATCATGCTTTGGAGAATGTGATGCTAGTATTATCATATCAAATGTTGAAAATAGCACGGGAGCACTTAACTACCAATGGAATACAAGCGACAATTCAGCTTCATTGGATAATTTATGTTTAGGGACATATACTGTGACTATTACAGATTCACTTGGATGTTCTGTTTCAAAGTCATTTTCAATCACACAACCTGAAGATATAATCATAACAATAGATAGTGTAAAAAATATTAATTCCAATGGTTATGGCGCAATATTTATCACAACAAATGGTCAATATGAATACAGTTGGACAGGACCTAAAGGCGATGAGGGTAATACAAAAAATCTAACAGGAATCGATAGTGCCGGTTGTTATACATTTGTAGCAATCGATACCACAACAGATTGTAGTAAAGACACTACAATTTGTATTGAGAAAATACTTGGGTTAAATAAACTTACAAAAATTGGTAGTATAAATTTATATCCAAATCCGGCTTCAACTTCTTTCTATTTGAGTCTTCAAGGATTTAATGATAACAATGCAGAAATAACTATTTATGATGTTTCCGGGAAAAAAGTATTATCAAAGAGTTTGAATATAAATAAGAAACTGAACAGTATTGGGATACAAAAATTGAAAAAGGGGCTATATTTTGTAAAAATTAGTCTGCGAGACATAATATTATTTAAAAAACTAGTAGTAGGGATGTGACCTTACCAATAAAACGTTTTTTCTCATTTTAGAAGATTATCCAAGGGGTCATCCAATTTTTATTGGATTGACCTCTGGATTTCTAAAAAACAAAATAATGGTTGCAAGAAAACGCAGCTGTACAATCACAATCACAAATATATTAATACCTTTGCTTTCTCAATTAACAAAGCAGTATGAAATCAGATTATAAAAATCAATTGGTTTACGGCAGAAATCCGGTAATAGAATTATTGAAAAGCGGAAAACAAATTGAAAAAATCTTTGTGCAAAAGGGAACTACCGGTGAGTTTGAAATAGAACTAAGAAATCTTCTAAAAGGCAGGGATATACCTGTCAGTTTTGTTCATCCTAACAAACTAAAGAAATTTACACAGCAAAATCATCAGGGGGTTGTTGCGATTACTTCTCTTTTGCAATATTGGGAGTTAGAAGATTTGATTGATAATATCTTTCATAGAGGGGAAGTCCCAAATTTGATTTTGTTGGACTCTGTGACCGATGTGAGAAATGTGGGCTCTATCATTCGTTCAGCCGAGGTTCTGGGTGCACACGGTATAATAATGGGAATAAAGAATAGTGCAACTATCAATCATATGACCATTAAAACTTCTGCCGGTGCAGCCTTCAAAATTCCCCTTGTCAAGGTGAAAAGTCTTGCAAATGCCGTCCAAACCCTAAAAGACAGCGGTATTTTGATTTATACCAGCAATCTTAAAGCAAAAGACAAACTCCAAAATATGGATTTCAATTCTCCTTGTTGTACGGTTTTGGGTTCGGAAGACAATGGTATCAGTAATCATATGTCAAAGATGGCAGACAGGGAATTTATAATACCCCAAATAGGAGAAACTGATTCACTAAATGTATCGGTATCTGCCGGTATTATTCTCTATGAAGTGTTGAGACAAAGATTATAAGAATCATTTTAAAATCTATACTTGCCAATCAATAGGTTCTTTTCCTTGTTTTTTTAATAATTCATTTGTTTTTGAAAAATGATGATTACCAAAAAAAGCATTTCCGGCTAAAGGTGACGGGTGAGCGGATTCAAGCACAAAATGTTTTGTTTCATCTATCAATTGCTTTTTGGCTTTTGCAAAATTTCCCCAAAGCAAAAATACTATTCCCTCCTTCTTTTCGGATATTGTTTTAATCACACTATCTGTAAATTCTTGCCAACCTATTTTTTTGTGAGAACCCGGAGATTTATGTTGGACTGTCAGTATTGCATTTAGCAAAAATACTCCTTGCTTAGCCCAGTTTGTTAGATCACCGTGATTGGGAATCTCTATTCCCACATCCTCTTTTTGTTCCTTGTAAATACGTTTTAGTGAAGCGGGAATAGCAATGTTCTTAGGTACTGAAAAACACAATCCCATTGCTTGCCCCTGACCGTGATAGGGGTCTTGACCGATGATTACAACCTTTAGTTTGTCAAAAGGAGTAAGATTAAAGGCATTAAAAATCAATTTTCCGGGAGGATAAATAATTTTCCCGGCATTGAATTCATCGACTAAAAAGCTCTTAATCGACGAAAAATATTCTTTTTCAAACTCGTCTTTTAGTACTTCTCTCCAACTTTCTTCTATTTTTACCTTATCTGCTTTCACGATTTTCAATTGTTATAAATGATAAATAAATCAGTCAAAACGCCAATAGCGGCATGTAGTAAAAAAACATACCAAATGGATTTGGTGCGAAGTGCAATAATACCGAAGATAATACCCACAATTATCGATCCTATAATTTCCCCTTCAGGTTTACCTATATGCACAAGACAAGAAGAAATCGTCTGAATCAATATTGCATTAAGTGCACCGAATTTATTTTTTAATCCAAATAATAAGAACCCTCTAAAGAAAAACTCCCAAGCTATATAGTAAAAAATAACATAAGCTAACTCATAAACCAATAAATGCGATTGGTCTTGAATAAGACTTTTTGCCAATGGATACTCCGAACGTACATCAGGCACTTTGGCTGCGAAATATATAGCAGGTACTACAATCAATGGTATTAATATCAATGTTTTTACACCAAAACCCGTATCTCCAAGCCCAAATCCAAATTCGCTAAGGCGTTTTTTCATCGCTATTTTTATATAAAGAATAGGGACGATAAACATCAATAAGAAAAATATTATAAATTGATTGATACTGACAGTTTGATCTGTTGTATATCCTAAATCCAAAAAAGGATTAAAAGTGCCGGGATAACCGTGATATCTGTAAATTGTCAATAAGATAGGGGCACTGAGTAAAATAATATAAATATGAAAATCCTTTTTAGAAAAATCCAAATAATCTTTTTTCAACATAATGTGCATAGTTCTTACGAATAAAAAGGTACAAATCCTTTTGCAAATAACTTATCATAACATTTCTCCACAATCCAATAACTTACCAAAGTCCAAGCGACACCGGCAACAATATCGATAAAATAATGATACCTGCAATAAATCAAAGATATAAAGATACCGATTAGAATGGGAATAAAAAAGTATAACCATTTTTTTCTGTATTTACCAATAACGATAATAGTCGTCAAACTAATTGCAGCATGCAAACTTGGAAAGGCATCAAATTTATTGTGTTCCAATGAGCTGATAGTATCCCTGATAATATCTGTTAAATAAAGACCTTCCAATGGAACTTTTTGAAGTGCTACTAAAGGTTCATAAAACCTCGGTCCGAGTGCCGGTACGGCAAAATACATCAGATATGCCCCGTAATAGGTTAAAAAATAAAAGACAATCATTTTATCCAGCTCTATATACATCTTATTTTTGAATAAGTATCCCAGGATAATAAGAGGCATTGGAAAATAAAACAAATAGAGATAATACATAAATTCAGTCAGAGGTGGATTTATTATTGGTTCTATCCACACTGTAGGATTTACCCCTAAAATTGCAAAGTCAATATCAGCTAACATCTTGTCAAAAATCCCTGAATTTATATATGGCAAAACCATATGCAGGCTATCAAAAATCATCACAAGAAAGACGACCGGATATAGTAATATAATTAGCTTTAATAACCAATTTTTACGTTTAAAACCCCTAAGATATATTACTAATAAAGAAAAAGCAGCCAATCCGGCAAGCAACAAGAATCCATGCAATTTGAATTCAGATCCGGAAAATGTAATAATGTAAAAGACCAAGATTACAAACCAAAACAAAAAATTGACAATATCTACAATACTTATCTTCTTAAACACTTTCATATCTTATACCGATTCTAAGGTATCCGGTTATAAATCTTTTGTATAGATTCTATAAGTTTTGTACTTGACCCCTTTAAGATTCTCTGCTGCCTTATTCATCATTTCATTGTTCTCAAGAATCCAGGAGGCTTCTCCTCCCAGTATTTTATTTTTTCGAGCTGATTCTATTATTTTTGCGTAAAATACCGCTTCAATTCCCAATTTCCTGTAACCTTCAATAACACCCAGAGTGATTATTCTGACGTATTTTGTCTTTTTCTTTCTGGTCAAAAGCTTGATTATATTGAATGGAAACAACCTCCCTCTTTTAAAAGTCCTCGTGATTTCATTTATATCCGGAATTGTTAAAGCAAATCCGATAAATTCACCTTCATGTTCTGCTACTAAGACATATTCAGGAATAACTATCATCTTCAGACCTTCTGCTAAAAAATCAAATTCTTTGTCCGTAGCAGGTATAAAACCCCAGTTATTTTCCCAAGCTTTATTATAAACTTTTTTTATTTTTGAAACTTCATTCTTAAAGTCCTTCATATTGACTGTACGAATAGTTATCCCTTTTTTCTCAAGTCTTTTTTCGATAAGGTTTGCCAGACGAACAGATTTATCAGATACATCTTTTGTATAAATCATATAAGCGAACAAATCCATATCCTTTGTAAAACCATATTTTTCTATATGAGTTTGATAATATGGCTTATTGTAGGTCATTTCTACAATTGGAGGTCTATCAAATCCCTCAACAAGCAATCCGGCAGTATCATTGGTAGAAAAATTTGTAGGTCCAATTATCTTATCAAAATTATGTTTTTTATTCCATTCTGTGACCTGATCAAATAGAGCTTTTGATACTTCATAGTCATCAATAACATCGTAAAAACCCCAGAATCCCACATTTGATTTATGGTATTTATTGTAATTATTGTTTCTGATTGCAGAAATACGTCCTGCAACTTTTCCGTCTTTGTATGCGAGATAATTTTGAACTTCAGAATGTTCAAAAAATGGATTTTTCTTTTCCGAAAGAATTTCCTTTGCAGCCATTTGCAGCATTGGAACATAATTTGGGTCTCCATCATAGAGATCGTGAGGAAAATCAATAAAAGATTTTAAATCTTTTTTTGTCTCAACTTTTTTAATCTCGATACTCATATTATTTATTTAAAATGTGATGTAATATCTACCTGAATCCTATGTAAAAAAAGGAAAAATCTACAGAGAACTTATATTATTCCTAAATCCTTTGATACTTTTTCTATTTTGTCAATACCCTCATCGATTTGATCAATAGTATGTGTAGCCATAAGTGAAAATCTGATTAGCTCATCTCCTTTGGGTACAGCAGGATTAATCACAGGATTGACAAAAACCCCTAAATCCAAAAGTGTTCTGGTAAGTTTAAAAGTTTTTAGTTCATCTCCAACAAATAATGGTATTATCGGAGTTTCTGATTTTCCGGTATTAAAGCCAATATCCCTCAGCCTTTTCTTTGCGTGATTGGTGTTTTTCCAAAGTTTTTCTATCCTTTCAGGTTCTTGCTCGATTATATCTATTGCAGCAATTACACTCGCAGCATTTGATGGAGCTATGCTTGCACTAAATATCAAAGATCTAGCGTAGTGTTTCAGATAGTTTATTGTGTCAAAGTCAGCACCAATAAACCCGCCAATTGAAGCAAGTGACTTACTAAAAGTTCCCATAACAAGGCTAACGTCATCAGTCAGTCCAAAATGATTTGAAGTACCTTTTCCTTGATTTCCGATTACACCCAAACCATGAGCATCATCAACCATTATGTCTGCATTGTATTTTTTTGCTATTCTAACCATTGAAGGTAAATCCACAATATCACCTTCCATACTAAAAACTCCATCGGTTACTATCAATTTTATCCCACCTTCCGGCAACTCCCTTAATACTTTTTCAAGGGAATCCATATTATTGTGCTTATATTTCTTAACTCTAGCAAAAGAAAGTCTTGCTCCGTCCAAGATACAAGCGTGATCCAATTCATCTAAGATTATATAGTCATGCCTTCCCGGTAGTGATGATATTACTCCCAAATTTACTTGAAATCCGGTGCTAAAAACAAGAGCGGCTTCTTTTCCAATGAATTTTGCTAACTTTTCTTCCAACTGCAAATGAATGTCCAGTGTTCCGTTTAAAAACCGTGATCCTGCTGTTCCTGAACCGTATTTGTCCACAGCATTTTTTGCAGCTTCTTTAAGCTTTGGATGCGTTGTAAGACCCAAATAACTATTTGAACCAAACATCAGAACATCTTTTCCTTTTATTTTAACAACAGTATCTTGTTCAGATTCTATTGTTCTGAAAAAAGGATAAATTCCGGCTTCTTCCAATTTCTGTGGTTCAACAAAAGCTTTCATTTTATCTTTAAGCATACAATATGGATTTATTATTTAATTAAAAACAACTTTATTAAAGCATTTTAAGGGCTTTAATCACTGTGTTTATATTTTTTTATAAATATCTATTTTTTCAAAAAACGATTTATACAAAATAAGAATAACCGACAAAAGTAAACAT
>JALVAD010000234.1 GCA_027011385.1 Saprospiraceae bacterium
CTATATCACTATTTAACTAAAACATTAAGTATAAAAAAAGTAATTTACAAGATATTTTGCGGTAAAACTGCTAAGAAAACAGAAAATTGAATTTAAACATAAATAAATTCAATTTTTTTTTAGCTTGGCATCTTATTTTGTTAATCTCTTTAAACCCTTTAATTATGCGAATATTTTTTTTGGTATTATTGACGACATTGATCAACATAAGTAACACAGACAGTCAATGTCTAAGTGGAAATTGCAAAAATGGGCAAGGCACATATCTATTTAAAAGCGGCGGTAAGTATAAAGGTCATTTCAAAAATTTCTTTCTAAACGGAAAAGGTACTTTTTATTTTACCAATGGTAATATATATACCGGTCAATGGAAAAAGAATTTTAGAGAAGGAAAAGGAGTGTTGAAAATGGCTACAGGCGACACATACAAAGGTGATTTCAAAGCGAATAAGTTTTGGGGTAATGGAATCTATATTTTTGCCTCGGGAGAAAAATATATAGGCGATTGGTACGATGACAAAGCTACCGGAGAAGGTGTTTATGTATTTTCAAATGGAGAAAAATACGAAGGCCATTTCAAGGATGGAAAATTTGAAGGAAAAGGTGCTTACACCTATAAAAATGGGACAAAATATATAGGTAACTGGAAAAACAACAGGAGGAATGGTAAAGGTAAACTTATCGACCCAAACAGTCAAGTGCAATACGGAATTTGGGATAATGACAATCTGTCGAAGAAAGAAAAAATCGCTTACGAAAATGCTAATGGCAAGGAAACTATTCCAATGGAAAACGAAAAAAGAAATTGCAATAAGATTTTTTGTAAAGACGGTAAAGGCGTATATACCTACAAAGACGGTTCTGTTTGGAAAGGAGAATTTAAAAACGGAAAAGCTTATGGCAAAGGTATTTGTCTCTATGCAGATGGCAGAAGATATGAAGGCTATTGGAATAATAATGTTCCTCAAGGAGAAGGTATAATGTATATGCAAAACGGTGAAATTTACGGTGGAGAATGGGATAAAGGAACTTTAGTAAAACAAGAAGTAGCTCAGAGCGTAATAACAGATAAAGAAAAAGCTATATCACGGGCGAGAAGTAATCCCGAAGTAAATATATGGGCTCTGGTTATAGGTATCGGCAGCTACAATCATATGCCTGTGCTAAAATATACTGATGACGATGCTTATCAAGTATATGCTTTCCTTAAAAGTCCGGAGGGTGGAGCAGTTGAAGATAAACAAATCAAGCTTTTGATAGATGAAAATGCGACTAAAGAGAATATAAATGAAGCATTAAAATCAATAGTTTCTAGTGCTGATAAAAATGATGTGATTTTTATTTATTATGCCGGGCATGGCGTGGAAGGTGCTTTTGTCCCCTATGATTTTGATGGATTCAACAATTTGTACTACCACAAAGATATATTGAGCATGCTTGATAAAAGCATAGCAAAACACAAAGTGCTTATCGCTGATGCATGCCACTCAGGATCTATGATTGCACAAAGGTCTCCATTTAAAACAATGTTAGCTGAATATTATACCGATTTTGAAAGAACAAAAGGGGGTACAGCGTTGATAATGTCCTCAAAAGAACAAGAAAATTCGCTTGAATATTCAGGAATGCGACAAGGTGTATTTAGCTATTATCTAATCGAAGGTTTATCCGGTAAGGCAGATTATGACAACAACGGTATTGTGACAATCAGCGAAATATTTGATTATGCACATATAAATGTTCGTAAGCATACTCGCAACCTGCAAACACCGATTATATCGGGTGATTATGACAAAGAAATGCCAATATCGATAGTAAGACAAAAAGATTGGAGATAATTTTTTTCAAATATTTCCTTTAATATCTTGTTAAGAAATAAAAAAGTATTAATTTTGCACTTCGTTTTAAAATGGCGATCATAGCTCAGTTGGTTAGAGCGCCGGATTGTGGTTCCGGAGGTCGACGGTTCAACTCCGTTTGGTCGCCCTCGAAAAAAAGCTGTCTTAAAGACAGCTTTTTTGTTTTTATACTAATACTCCATCTACCATCGTCAGGTATCTGTCGCTCATTTTGGCTAATTCTTCATTGTGTGTAACAATGACAAAACTTAAATTGAACCTATCCCTCAGATCGAAAAGCAAATTATGAAGTTGCTGTGAAGATTCGGAATCAAGATTACCTGTCGGCTCATCTGCCAATATCAAATCAGGTTTATTAATCAAAGCTCTTGCAACTGCAACTCTTTGTTGTTCTCCACCGGAAAGTTGATTTGGTTTATGATCAACCCTATCTTTAAGCCCTAGCAAGTCCAATAAATCTAATGCATTTTTTTTCGCTTCAGATACTGATTTTTTGGCTATCAAAGCGGGGATCATCACATTCTCTACTGCATTAAATTCATCAAGAAGATGGTGAAATTGAAATATAAAACCTATTTTTTTGTTTCTGAAATCTGAAATATCATTTTTACTCAGTCTCCCTGTATCTGTATTATTAATTAATAATTTTCCCTTGTCAAAAGAATCCAAAGTCCCGAGTATATGCAAAAGAGTGCTTTTACCCGACCCTGACTTTCCTACAATCGATAGAATTCTCCCCTTTTCCAATCTAAGGCTAACTCCCTTTAATACTTCAAGGTTACCAAATTTTTTATAAATGCCTTCTGCGTCTATTATCATTATGATTGTATATAATTAAACAACATATAAATAATACTCAGGTTATTTTTTAATGTTCACAGTTACGATATACAACATACCAGCAAATCATAATAAAATTATGATCAAACCGGATATAATATCCCAAATAACAACCCAATAATGTACCTTTACCCTATTACTGATTTAAAGATAAAAAACATCAATACTAATATAATAAGTGTTATTG